>DATMIN010000289.1:0-3407 GCA_035554275.1 Burkholderiaceae bacterium | reverse complement strand
CCAGCCGGCGAGCGTCGAGAGTTCGAGGAACGGCACGCCGGGGTCGAGCAGGCGCGCGACGCGCTCGCGCGGCAGCAGCTGACCACGCTTGTCGAACAGCGGCTTGGCGCGCGCGCTCGCGGCGCGCGTGCGCGCCTCGATAGAGCGCCACGCGTCGATCAGCGCCAGGCTGTGCGCGCGGTTCGCGGCGTAGGCCGCGCTGCCGGTGTCGAGCCGAAGGTCGAGCGTCGGCATCTCAGTCTTGAAGGATCTTCGGCGTCGTCGCGAGGTGGAAACCGTCGAACGCTTCGGTGCTGCCGCCGGTGCCGACCTCGGGCCAGATGCGCTTCGCGTTCGGCGCCGCGCCGTCGACGCGCAGGCAGGCGCCGGAGATGAACGCCGCGGCCGGCGAGAGCAGGAACACGATCGCCGCCGCGACCTCGCTCTCGGTGCCCAGGCGCCGCAGCGGCACCATCTCGCGCATGCCGCGGATCGTCTCGGTCATCGAGGCCGGGTACTGGTCGAGCCCGCTCGACGCGATCCAGCCCGGCGCGACCGCGTTGACGCGGATCGGCGCCCATTCGAGCGCGGCCGTCTCGGTGAAGTTGAGCATCCCGGCGCGCGCCGCGCCGGAGTGGCCCATGCCGGGCATGCCGCCCCAGATGTCGGCAATGATGTTGACGATGGCGCCCGGGTGCTCATCCATCCATTGCGTCACGCACTCGCGCGCCATCAGGAAGCCACCGGTCAGGTTGTTGTGCACGACGGCGTTCCAGCCCTTCGCGCTGATTGCCGACAGCTTGGCTGGGAACTGGCCGCCGGCATTGTTGACCAGCGCATCGATGCGGCCGTGCTGCGCGAGCACCGCGGCGATCGTGGCGCGCACCGCGTCCTCGTCGCGGATGTCGCAGACGTGCGTCGAGCACGCGCCGCCGGCGGCCGCGATCTCGGCGCGCACCGCGTCGAGCTTCCCGGCATTGCGCCCGACGATCGCGACCGCGGCGCCGAGCGCCGCGAGCTCGTGCGCGGTGCAGCGCCCGATGCCCGAGCCGCCACCGGTGACGACCGCCACCTGAGCGTTGAACAGCCCGGCCCGGAACACCGATCGGTAGCGTGACATCGCGGCCTCGAAATCGATTCAACCAAGCACTTGCTTGGTGGTTGTCGGCGAGTGTGCCGGTCGTCATAATCGTTTGTCAATGGCCGCCTCCGATGGGCATCTCGGGGCCGTCAACTCGCAGGCGCACCCATGACCCAGGCGAGCGAGATCCAGCAGGGCGCTCTGCTGAACCTGATCACCCCGACCGGCGACGCTGCCGAGCTGCGCGGTTGCGACCTGATCATCGAGGCGGTGTTCGAGCAGCGCGCGCTGAAGGCCGCCGTCGCGCGCGAGGCCGAGCCGATGCTGGCCGCGGGCGGCGTGTTCGCGTCGAACACCTCGACGGCGCGCCACGGTGCGGGCTTCGCGCTGTCGCCGGCGCTGCGCGAGCGGCTCGCGGCCGGCGCCTGAAACGACAAGGCCCCGCAAGCGGGGCCCGAGATGACGAAAGGCCCCGCAAGCGGGGCCTTCGGACGATCAGCGCGCGGCGCTCACTTCAGCGTCAGGATCCAGCCGACGAGCTGCTTCGCTTCGGCATCGGTGACCTGCGGGTTCGCCGGCATCGGGATGTTGCCCCAGACACCGGTACCGCCCTTGACGACCTTCTCGGCGAGCTTGTCGGCGGCATCCTTCTGGCCGGCGTACTTCGCGGCGACGTCCTTGAACGCCGGGCCGAGCACCTTCTTGTCGACCGAGTGGCAGGCCATGCAATTCTTCTTCTGGGCGAAGTCGGCCTGCGCGAAGGCCGGTGCGGCGAACGCGGCCACCAGCAGAACTACCAGTGATTTCATGACTTTCTCCACCCCGCGGGGCGCCTCGTTTGGACTACAGTGCCGTCAACGGATTGTAACGTTCGCTGGTTGACGCGCGCCCGGTTCAGGGCGCGCGCCCGCGAAGGGAGACCCCATGTTTTTCGTCGTGCTCGGTTGCCTGCTGCTCGCGTTGAAGTATTTCGAGATCACCGCGGTCGCCGTTTGGCCCTGGTGGGTCGTGCTCGCGCCGTTCGGGCTGGCGATCCTGTGGTGGTGGTACGCCGACGCGTCGGGCTACACCAAGCGGCGCGAGATGGACCGCATGGAAGAGAAGAAGGTGCAGCGCCGCCGCACGGCGATGGAACGGCTCGGCCTGCGCTTCCGCGGCACCGACAAGGCCGACAAGCGGGCGCAGAAGTTCCTCGAGGCGCGCCAGCGCCAGATCGACAAGGTCGAGGGCAAGCGCGCCGAGAAGCGCGCGCGCGACCGCGAGTCGATCCTCGGCAGCCGCTTCGACAGCCAGGCCGCCGCCGACAGCGGCACGGGCGCCGCCAAGCCGCCCACCAAGCCGCAATCGAAGGCCTGAATTCGGGCGACGTCAGTCGTCGGCGTCGAGCACCGCGCCGCGACTCGCGCTCGACGCGTTCTTCGCGAACTTCGCCAGCACGCCGCGCGTGTAGCGCGGCCGCGGCGCCTTCCACGCCGCACGGCGCCGCGCGATCAGCGCGTCGTCGATGTTCAGCTGCAGGCGCAGCGTGTGGGCGTCGATCGTGATCGAGTCGCCTTCCTCGATCAGCGCGATCAGGCCGCCCGCGTACGCCTCGGGCGCGACGTGGCCGACGACCATGCCCCAGGTGCCGCCCGAGAAGCGCCCGTCGGTGATCAGCCCGACCGATTCGCCCAGACCCTGGCCGATCAGCGCGCCGGTGGGCGCGAGCATCTCCGGCATGCCGGGCGCGCCTTTCGGGCCGAGGTAGCGCAGCACCATCACATCGCCGGCGACGATTTGCTTGGCCATGATCGAGGCCAGCGCCGACTGCTCGTCGTCGAACACGCGCGCCGGGCCGGTGATCACCGGGTTCTTCAGCCCGGTGATCTTCGCGACACAGCCTTCGGGCGACAGGTTGCCTTTCAGGATCGCGAGGTGGCCGTGCTCGTACATGGGCTTGGTGATCGGGCGGATCACGTCTTGATCGGCGCGTGGCGCGTCGGGGATCGCGGCCAGGTTTTCGGCGATCGTCTTGCCGGTGATCGTGAGGCAGTCGCCGTGCAGCAGGCCGGCCGCGAGCAGCGTCTTCATCACCTGCGGGATGCCGCCGGCGCGGTGCAGGTCGACCGCGAGGTACTGGCCCGAGGGCTTCAGGTCGCAGAGCACCGGCACCTTCTGCCGCACACGCTCGAAGTCGTCGATCGTCCACTCGACCTGCGCGGCGTGCGCGATCGCGAGGAAGTGCAGCACCGCATTCGTCGAGCCGCCGGTGGCCATGATCACCGCGACGGCGTTCTCGATGCTTCGACGCGTGACGATATCGCGCGGCTTCAGGTCGTTCTTCACCGCCTCGACCAGCACGCGCGCC
>DATMIN010000288.1:0-5008 GCA_035554275.1 Burkholderiaceae bacterium | reverse complement strand
ACCGAATCGAGCACCGGGATGCGCCCGGCGTCGTCGAAGTAGATGCCGATCGACAGGTTGATCTTGTGCGGCCGCGGATCCTTCTGGAAGTCGTCGTTCAGGCTCAGGATCGGGTCGCCGGCAAACGGGGGGATGTGCTCGAACATGGGGTCCTCAGTGCGCGGGGGCGGGGGCGGCGAGCGCCGCTTCGATGTCGCCCTTCAGCGACTCGGGCTTGTCGGTCGGCGCATAGCGCTTGATCACCTCGCCGTCGCGGCCGACCAGGAACTTGGTGAAGTTCCACTTGATCGCCTTGCTGCCGAGGATGCCCGGCGCCTCCTTCGTGAGCCACTGGTACAGCGGGTGCGCCTGCGCGCCGTTGACCTTGATCTTGCTCATCATCGGAAAGCTCACGCCGTAGTTCGTCTCGCAGAACGACGCGATCTCGGCGTCGCTGCCCGGGTCCTGCGCGCCGAACTCGTTGCTCGGAAAGCCCAGCACCACGAGGCCGCGCGCGGCGTAGTCCTTCCACAGCGTTTCCAGCCCGGCGAACTGCGGCGTGAAGCCGCACGCACTGGCGGTGTTGACGATCAGCAGCACCTTGCCGCGCTGCGCGGCGAGCGCGGCGGGCTGGCCGGTGATCGAACGGGCCTCGAAATCGTAGATGCTGGCCATCGCGAAGCTCCCGGTGGGCCGCGGGTGCGCGGCGGGAGGCCATCGTACCGCCGCCGCCCGGCGCGTTCAGGGCGCCGGCAGCGCGTCCCACGCGAACTCGGTCGCGCCGAGATCGAACGTGCCGACGCCGCTCGCGCGCGGCGGCAGCATCAGCAGCCGATCGCCCGCCGGCGAGAACACCTTGCTGGCGCCGAGCGCGGCCTGGAACGGCGAGTCGTCGGGCAGGTTCAGCGCGTTCGGCCAGTTGCTCTGCACCACATGGGCCTGCGCCTGGCGCGCCTGCTGCTGCGCGAGCGCCTCGATGTCGACGACTTCCTCGCCGTCGGGCGCGCGGCCCATCAGCCCGGGCCAGACGATCAGCTCGGCCGCGCCGGCCGGCAGGTGGTGGCGCACCAGCGCGAGGTCTTCGATCTCGCGGCACATCACCGCGCTGGTCTTCAGGCCGCGCAGCAGCGCGACCGGCCGGCCGCGGCCGCCGTGGAAGAACGTCGCCTCGGCCACCGTGAGCCCGGTCTTGTCGACCTGGCCGACGCGCGCGCCGCGCTCGTCGATGAACAGGCAGCTGTTGTAGATCGCACCGCCCGCGCCGAAGGTCGGCGCGCCGACCGCGCACGCAATGTCGAGCGCGCGGCACGCGGCCTGCAGTTGCGCGAGCGCGGCGTCGACCGTCTCGGCCACGGCCTCGGTGCGGATCTGGCGGTGAAAGCCGGTGAGCGCGAGTTCGGGCAGCACGCACAGCGCCGCGCCGCGCGCCGCGGCCAGGCGCAGCGCCGCCTCGATCTGGACCAGATTACAGGCCGTCGTCCACTGCATCGGCAACTGCGCGATCGCGACACGCAGCGCGCTCAATGCTTGTCGCTTCTCGCGATTGCGAGCAGGTGCTTGACCTCCTCGCGGTAGCGCACGAGGTTCGACTTGTGCCAGCGGTAGATGAGCCACATCGTGCCGGCGACGACGCCGCCGAACAGCGCGATCGCTGTCGAGGCCGGCACGTTGAACTTCGTCATGCCGGTGTAGAACGCACCGAGCCCGAGGATGCAGGCCTGCTCGTTGAAGTTCTGCACCGCGATCGAGCGGCCCGCGCCCATCAGGTTCGCACCGCGGTGTTGCAGCAGCGCGTTCATCGGCACGACCATGTAGCCGCCGATCGCGCCCAGCACGATCAGGAACGGCGCGGCGACCCAGACGTTGGTGATCACGTTCAGCCCGATCACCAGCACGCCGAGCAGGATGCCGAGCGGGATCACGCTGGTCGCCTGGTCGAGCCGCATCCGCATCGACGCGACCACCGCGCCGGCCGCGGTGCCGACCACCACCACCGCGACCAGCGAGGTCGCCTGCGTCGTGGTGTAGCCGAGCGCGACCGTCGCCCAGGCGAACACGATGATGCGCAGGTTGCCCGAGACGCCCCAGAACAGCGTCGTCGTGGCGAGCGAGATCTGGCCGAGCTTGTCGCTCCACAGGCGCGCGTTGCAGCTCGAGAAGTCGCGCATCAGGCCGAGCACGCCGTGCGCCAGCGGCTGCAGCGGCGCCTCGGTGCGCGGGATGCGCAGGTTGAACGCCGCCGCAACCAGGTACAGGAACACGATCACCGCGATCGCCGATTCGGGCGCCGTGACGATGCCGGTGTCGATCAGCGGCAGGTCGACCGCGAGCAGATGGCGCGACACGACCGCGCCGATCAGCTGCCCGCCGAGCGCGATGCCCAGGATGATCGACATGATCGTCAGGCCCTCGATCCAGCCGTTGGCCTTGACGAGCTGCGAGTTCGGCAGCAGCTCGGTCAGGATGCCGTACTTGGCCGGCGAGTACGCCGCCGCGCCGAGGCCGACGATCGCGTACGCCACCAGCGGGTGCCCGCCGAACAGCATCAGCAGGCAACCCACGACCTTGATGCCGTTCGAGACGAACATCACCTTGCCCTTCGGCACGGCGTCGGCGAAGGCGCCGAGGAACGGCGCCAGGATCACGTAGAACAGCGCGAACATCGGCCCGAGCGCCGGGATGTTCCACGACGGCGCGTTGGTGGTCTTCAGCATCTCGATCGCCGCCACGAGCAACGCGTTGTCGGCCAGCGAGCTGAAGAACTGCGCCGACATGATCGTGTAGAAGCCTCGCTTCATGCGTGCGGCGGCAAGGTTCTGTACGGGGCGGAGCGCAGCGGCATGGCGGGGATTGTCGCCGCAGCGCGGCACGTTTTGAGGCCCGGAGCAGGCGCCGGGTTAGCCCTAGTCGGGCCCGTGATGCACGGGCCGCAGATGCGCGCTCGGCGCGGGTCGGAGAATCGCTGCCGCGGCGTTATAGCACGCGGGTGCGACGCGGGCCCGCTGGCAGAATCGGCCCCATGCCGCGGCCCGTCGAAGCGCTGATCCACACCGACGCCCTGGCGCACAACCTGGCGCGGGCGCGCGCCGCGGCGCCGGGCGCGCGCGCCTGGGCCGTCGTCAAGGCCAACGCCTACGGCCACGGCATCGAGCGCGCGTACGCCGGCCTGCAGGGTGCCGACGGCTTCGCGCTGCTCGACCTGGCCGAGGCCGAACGCATCCGCGCGCTCGGCTGGCGCGGCCCGGTGCTGCTGCTCGAAGGCTGCTTCGAGGCGCGCGACCTCGAGACCTGCTCGCGCCTGAACCTGTGGCACACGGTGCACCACGAGGCCCAGATCGACTGGCTCGCCGCGCACAAGACGCGTGAGCCCCACCGCGTGTTCCTGAAACTCAACAGCGGCATGAACCGGCTCGGCTTCCGCCCGGCCGCGTACGCGCACGCGTGGCGCCGGCTGAGCGGGCTCACGCAGGTCGAGAGCGTCGTGCTGATGACGCACCTGGCCGACGCCGACGGCCCGCGCGGCATCGCCCACCAGCTTGCGGTGTTCGACGCCGCGACGCGCGACCTGCCCGGCGAGCGCACGCTGGCCAACAGCGCCGCGGTGCTGCGCTTCGCACCCGGCAGCGAGGCGCTGCGCGCTGACTGGATACGCCCCGGCGTGATGGTCTACGGCTCCTCGCCCGACTTCCCCGATCACGACATCGCCCACTGGGGCCTGCGCCCGACGATGAGCCTGCGCGCGCAGGTGATCGCGACGCAGACACTGGCCACCGGCGAATCGGTCGGCTACGGCAGCCGCTTCACGGCCGAGCGCGCGCTGACGATCGGCGTCGTCGCCTGCGGCTACGCCGACGGCTACCCGCGCGTCGCGGCCAACGGCACGCCCGTGCTGATCGGCGACGTGCGCACCCGGCTCGTCGGCCGCGTCTCGATGGACATGGTCACGATCGACCTGAGCGACGCACCCGGCGCCGGCGTCGGCAGCGTCGCGACGCTGTGGGGCGAAAGCCCCGGCGGCGCGCTGCTGCCGATCGACGAGGTCGCCGCCGCCGCCGGCACGATCGGCTACGAGCTGATGTGCGCGCTCGCGCCGCGCGTGCCGACGCGGGCGGTGGGGGCATGAGTTGGGACTCGCGGGAGTACATCCGCCAGCGTTCGGCGTTTCTGTCCGATCGGCGGCGACACCACCCGATGCTGACGGCGACCACGCTGATCCTGATGGTGACGTGGTTCGTCGGCTGGGCCTGCAGCGCGCTGCTGCTTTGGCTCGGCGGGATCACGTCGATGCCGCTGCGCTATGCGCTCAGTTTCCTGGTGTCGTACGGCGCGTTCTTCCTGTGCGTACGCGTGTGGTGCAACTCGGTCCATCACGACCACGGCGACGGCACGGGCAACATCGGTGATCTCGGCGGCGGTGTCGACCCGGAGGGTTGCCTCTACGTGCTCGTGATCGCGCTCGCCGCGTTCGTCGTCGCCGGCCTGTTCTGGGCCAGCGGCGGCTTCGCGGCACTGCTCGAAGCCGCATTCGAGGTCACGTTCGCCGGCACCGTCGTGCGGCGCCTGTCGCACACCGAGATCGTCGGCCACTGGGCGCGCGCGCTGTTCCTCAACAGCTGGATACAGGCGCTCGCCGCGCTCGTGATCCTGGTCGGCATCGCCGCCACGCTGCAACGCGCCGCGCCGGGGGCCGAGTCGTTCTCGCAGGCGCTCAAGACGCTCTGGTCGCAGCGCGGCGCCACCGCGCATTGAGCGCCATGCCCACCGTCGCCGAAGCCGAAGTCGAGTTCAGCGCGATCCGCGCGCAGGGCGCGGGCGGCCAGAACGTCAACAAGGTGTCGAACGCGGTGCACCTGCGCTTCGACATCCGCGCATCGTCGCTGCCCGAGCCGATCAAGGAACGGCTGCTGGCGCTGCACGACCAGCGCATCAACACCGACGGCGTGGTCGTGATCAAGGCGCAGACCAGCCGCAGCCAGGACGCGAACCGCGCCGACGCGCTGCAGCGGCTGCAGGCGCTGGTCGATTCGGT
>DATMIN010000287.1:0-3426 GCA_035554275.1 Burkholderiaceae bacterium | reverse complement strand
AGCCGTAGTTGCGCCCGGGCAGCACGCGGTTCAGCTCGTCGCCGCCCTGCGGGCCGTGCTCGTCGGCCCACAGCTCGCCGGTCGCCGGGTGGATCGCCGCGCCCTGCACGTTGCGGTGGCCGTAGCTGTAGATCTCGGGCAGCGCGCCGGCGCGCGCGACGAACGGGTTGTCGGCCGGCACGCGGCCGTCGGATTCGATCCGCACGATCTTGCCGTGGTGGGTGTCGAGCTTCTGTGCGTCGTCGCGCCGATAGAAGCGATCGCCGAGCGTGACGAACAGGCGCCCGTCGCGCGCGAACACGAGCCGCGCGCCGAAGTGGGCGGTGCTCGCGAACTTCGGCTGTTGGCGGAAGATCACGCGCACGTCGGCGAGCCGGTCGGCGTCGAGCCGCGCGCGTGCCACCGCGGTGCTGTTGCCGCGCCCGCCCTGCGGGTCGGCCTCCGAGTAGGCCCAGTAGACGAACCGGTTCTCGGCGAACTTCGGGTCGAGCGTCACATCGAGCAGCCCGCCCTGGCCGACCGCCTCGACCTTCGGCAGCCCGGCCAGCGGCTCGCCGAGCCGGCCGTCGGCCGCGACGATGCGCATGCGGCCGGGCCGCTCGGTGACGAGCATCCGGCCGTCGGGCAGGAACGCGAGCCCCCACGGATTGACCAGGCCGCTCGCGACCGTGACCGGCTTCAGCGCTTGCGCCGAGGCGGGCAGCGCCAGCGCCGTTGCCATCGCCATGAGGAACGCGGCCAGCATGGCCAGGGCGATCCGGCGCGTGGGTTCGTTCATGCGCGCAGCATGCCCGAATGGGCGATCGTCCCGCGACGCGTCAGGCAATGCCCTCGACGATCATCTGCACGCGCTCGCGGCCGTTGTACTCGTCGACGCCGAGCCGGTACGCGAGCCGCAGGGTGGAACCCACCGGCTCGACGCGGCCGAACCAGATCGCGTCGCGCAGCGCCGTGCCGCGCGCCTCGCCGGCAAAGCGCAGCGCGAGCTTCAGGTGCTTCTCGCCGACGATGCGCTGCGAGACGATCTCGACCGCGTCGACGAACACCGGCGGCTCGAACGCCTGGCCCCAGACCTGAAGCTCGAGCGTGCGCACCGTCGGCGCGTTGAAGTGCTCGATGCCGAGCGGGCCGTCGGCGAGCAGCGTGCGCCCGAGCGTCGCCGCGTCGAGCCACTCGGCCGCGACAAGCTGCAGCGCGGCGTCGAAGGTCGCGAGCTGCGCCTCGTCGAGCGTACAGCCAGCGGCCATCGCGTGGCCGCCGAAGCGCAGCAGCACGTCGGGGTGGCGCTTGCTGATCAGGTCGAGCGCGTCGCGCAAGTGGAAGCCGGGGATCGAGCGGCCCGAGCCCTTCAGCAGCCCGTCCTGCCCGCGCGCGAACACGAAGGTCGGCCGGTGCACGCGGTCCTTCAAACGCGACGCGACGATGCCGACCACGCCTTCGTGGAAGCCGGCGTCGAAGATCGCCAGCGCGCTCGGCGTGGCGCTGCCGCTCACGGTCGCGGCGAGCAGCGCGTCGAGGCGCGCCTCGGCCTGCTCGCGCATGCCGGTCTCGACCTCGCGCCGCTCGCGGTTGATCGCGTCGAGCTGCTGCGCGAGTTCGGCGGCGCGCGCCGGGTCGTCGGTCGTCAGGCACTCGATGCCGAGTGTCATGTCGGCCAGGCGCCCGGCGGCGTTGATGCGCGGGCCGAGCGCGAAGCCGAAGTCGAACGCGCTGGCATGGCGCGGCTCGCGCGAGGCGACGCGGAACAGCGCCGCCACGCCCGGCTGCATCTGCCCGGCGCGGATCCGGCGCAACCCTTGCGCGACGAGGCGGCGGTTGTTCGCATCGAGCCGCACCACATCGGCGACGGTGCCGAGCGCGACCAGGTCGAGCAGCGCATCGAGCCGCGGCTGCTGCGCTTGATCGAACGCGCCGCGCGCGCGCAATTCGGCGCGCAGCGCGAGCAGCACATAGAACACCACGCCGACGCCGGCCAGGTGCTTGCTCGCGAAGCCGCAGCCGGGCTGGTTCGGGTTCACGATCACGTTCGCGTCGGGCAGCAGCACCTGCGCGTCGGCGAGCGCGGGCAGGTGGTGATCGGTCACGACGACGTCGATGCCTTGCGCGCGCGCGTGACGAACGCCTTCGATGCTCGCGATGCCGTTGTCGACGGTCAGCAGCACCTCGGCGCGCTGCGCACGCGCGAGTTCGACGATCGCCGGCGTCAGCCCGTAGCCGTGGCGTGCGCGGTCGGGTACGACGTAGTGCAGTGTCTCGCGCCCCGCGCCGAGCAGTGCGAGGCCGCGCAGCGCGACGGCGCACGCGGTCGCGCCGTCGCAGTCGTAGTCGGCGACGACGCACACGTGGCGGCGCTGCGCGATCGCGTCGGCGAGCAGCGCGGCGGCCGCGCTCGCGCCGAGCAGGCCGGAAGGCGGCAGCAGCCGCGCGAGCGCGTCGTCGAGCTCGTCGGCGCTGCGCACGCCGCGGCCGGCGAACAGGCGCGCCAAGAGCGGCGACACGCCGGCCTGCTCGAGCGCCCACACCGCGCGCGGCGGCGGCTCGCGCAGGCGCACGGTCGGCGCGACGCGCTCGCTCTTGCTGCTCACAGCGCCTCCAGCACGGCGCGCGGCTCGGGCGCGCGCCAGCGATCGCCGGCGCGCTGCCACCAGCCGCGCGACGGCGCCGACTCGAAGCGCTGCGCGGCGCGTTCACCGCACAGCGTCAGCGTCACGCGCGCATCGCGTGACGCGTCGAGCAGCGCGCCGAGCGCCTCGGCATCGAGCGCGCGCCACGCGTCGGCCCAGGCGACGAAGTCCTGCGCGAGCAAGGGTTCGCGCAGCCGCTCGTCGACCAGCGGCGCGGTGCCGTGCTCGGGCTGGAAACGGCCGCAGCCGCTGAGCCAGAACGAATTCAGCGTCAGCGCGCCGCGCTGTTCGCGCGCCTCGTTCAGCGGGTGCGGGTAGAGCAGCAGCTGCCACTCGGCCTGCAGGCGGCGCACGCGGCGCAGCGGCGTGGCGGGCCGGCCGCCGGCGTCATCACCGGCGCGCAGCCAGCGTTCGACGTCGCGGCCGATCACGCGGTCGAGCGCGGCGCACGGCAGGTCGGCCAGGCTCTCGTGCGCCGCGTACCAGCGCATCGGTGCGCCCCACTCGAAGCGGAAGCCGTCGCCCTCGAACAGCGGCCGCACCGCGTCGAACGCGGCGCGCGATTCGTGCTCGGTGAGCTCGAGCGCGGCCGGGTCGACGAGCGTCACGTGATCGCGGCCGACGAGCCAATGGCATGGCGTGACCAGCCCCCACGCGAGCGTGCCGACCGCGATGCCATCGGTGGCGGCCGCGCGCGCCGCGAACGGCAGCGTGCCGTCGGCGCCGTGCCAGCCGAACGCGGCGGCGAGCGCGCGCTCGTGCGGGGGCGACAGCGTGTCGTCGTCGGCCGCATCAAGCGCGG
>DATMIN010000286.1:0-4111 GCA_035554275.1 Burkholderiaceae bacterium | reverse complement strand
TTCGCGACGGTGCGCCGCGCGACCTGGATGCCCTGCTCGTCGAGCATCTGCGAGATCTGGCTGTCGCTGAGCGGCTTGGCCGGGTTCTCGGCCGCGACGATCTGCTTGATCAGCGCGCGCACCGCGGTGCTCGAGGCGTTGCCGCCGGCCTCGGTGTTCAGCGACGAGCCGAAGAAATACTTCAGCTCGAAGGTGCCGAACGGCGTGTTCATGTACTTCGCGGTGGTGACGCGCGAGATCGTCGATTCGTGCAGGCCGAGCTCGTCGGCGATCTCGCGCAGCACCAGCGGCTTCATCGCGATCTCGCCGTGCGTGAAGAAGCTCTTCTGGCGCTCGACGATCGCCTGCGAGACGCGCTGGATCGTGTCGAAGCGCTGCAGGATGTTCTTCATGAACCAGCGCGCTTCCTGCAGGCGCGAGTTCAGGCCCGCGCCGGCGCCGTTCAGCAGGTCGGGAATGCCGCGCGAGCCGGCACCGCGCTGCTGGCGGATCGCGTTCGCGTACAGGTCGTTGATGCGCAGCTTGGGCATCACGTCGGGGTTCAGCGTGACCTTCCAGCCGCGGCCGGCCTTCTGCACGATCACGTCGGGCACGATGATGTTGGCCTCGGCGCGCGCGAACTGCCGCCCGGGCTTGGGCTCGAGCGCGACGATCAGCGCCTGCGCCTCGCGCAGCAGCGCTTCGTCGGCGCCGGTCACGGCCATCAGCTTCTTCAGGTCGCGCCGCGCCAGCAGCTCGAGGTGCTGCTTGCAGACGATGATCGCGATCGCCTGCGCCTCGCCGCGCGGGCGCTGGCGCAGCTGCAGCGTCAGGCACTCGGCCAGATCGCGCGCGCCCACGCCGGTGGGCTCCATGCTCTGCAGGTAGCGCAGCGCGCACTGCAGCCGGTCGAGCAATTCCTCGCGCGCGCCGGCGTCGCTGTCGGCGCCGAGCTCGGCGACGATCTCCTCGAGCGAATCGGCGAGATAGCCGTCGTCGCTCAGCGACTCGATCAGCACCATCACCGCGGCCGCGTCGGCCTCCGACAGCCGCAGGCTCGACAGCTGCTGGCGAAGATGGTCTTGCAGGCTCGGGATCGCGGTGTCGCGGTCGGCGCCGTCGAAGTCCTCGCCGTCGGCGCCGGCGCTGCTCTTGCCCGGGGTTTCGCGGATGCCGTCGAAGTCTTCGCGCTCGGTGCCGTTCTCCCAGTCGTCGCGTTCGGTGCCGCCGAACTCGGCGGCGTCGAGTGGCGCGGCCTCGGCGTCGCCGCCCGCATCGGCGCTCGTTTCGGCGGCGCGTTCGGTCTCGCGCTCGCCGACGCGCTCGGCCGGCGTGGTGCGCTCGGTCAGCGGCTCGAACACCGCAGCGTTGTCTTCGTCGGGCTCGAGGAACGGGTTCTGCTCGAGCATCTGCTCGACTTCCTGGTGCAGCTCGAGCGTGGAGAGTTGCAGCAGCCGGATCGACTGCTGCAGCTGCGGCGTCAGCGCGAGGTGCTGCGACAGCCGGAACTGCAAGGTGGGCTTCATGCCAGCCATCACATCCGGAAGTGTTCGCCGAGGTAGACCTTGCGCACGTCGGCGTTGTCGACGATCTCGGTCGGCGTGCCCTCGGCCAGCACGCGGCCCTCGCTGATGATGTAGGCGCGGTCGCAGATGCCCAGCGTCTCGCGCACGTTGTGGTCGGTGATCAGCACGCCGATGCCGCGGCTCTTCAGGAAGCCGATGATCCGCTGGATCTCGATCACCGCGATCGGGTCGACGCCGGCGAACGGCTCGTCGAGCAGGATGAAGCGCGGCTGCGTCGCCAGTGCGCGCGCGATCTCGACGCGGCGGCGCTCGCCGCCCGAAAGCGCCGGCGCCGGCGAGGCGCGCAGCTTGTCGATCGACAGGTCGCGCAGCAGGGCGTTCAGCATCTCCTCGATCGCCGCCGTCTTCAGCGGGCGGCCGTCGGGGCCGATCTGCAGCTCGAGCACCGCGCGGACGTTCTCCTCGACCGTGAGCTTGCGGAAGATCGATGCCTCCTGCGGCAGGTACGACAGCCCGAGCCGCGAGCGCTGGTGGATCGGCAAGCGCTCGACACGCTGACCCTCGATCGTGATCTGGCCGGCGTCGGCGCGCACCAGGCCGACGATCATGTAGAAGCTCGTGGTCTTGCCGGCGCCGTTCGGCCCGAGCAGGCCGACGACCTCGCCGCTGTGCACCGCCAGGTTCACGTCCCTCACGACCACGCGCGCGCCGTACGACTTGCGCAGCCCGGCGGCCTCGAGCCGGTGCGCGCGTGCCAGCACGGCGTCGACGACGGCCGGCGCGTTCAACGCTTGCCGCCCTTGGCCGGGCTCGAAGCGGGCGTGCCGAGCGCCGGGCTGGTCTTCAGCGGTGCCGAGGCGGCCAGCGCCGCACCGGCGGCGCTCTCGGTCGCCGCCTCGCTGCCTTCGCGCGGCGACAGCACGGTGCTGACCCGGCCGTTCGGGTTGGCCGCGGTCGGCTTCGCGCCGCCGGTGACCGTGAGCTTCTCGGTCGTCGCGTCGTAGGTGATCAGGTTGCCGCTGATCTCGTCGGCGGTGGTCGCGCCGCGCAGGTGGCGGGCTTCGGCGCGGTCGATCAGCTTGACCAGCGCAGCCTTGCCGTCGTATTCGAGCCGCGCCGCCGAGCCTTCGATGTACTCGTCGACGCCGTCGCGCTTCTGCCGGAAGGTGGCCGGCTTGTCCGGCGCGCCGAACGCCACCGCGTTGTAGTAGCCGCTCGGCAGCTGGTGCACCTCGACGCGGGCGGCGCGGATCAGCATCGTCCCCTGGCTGATCACGACGTTGCCGTTGTAGGTGACGACTTGTTTTTGCAGGTCGATCGCGCCGTCCTGGTCGGCGTCAATGCGGATCTTCTGCAGCCGGTCGGTGCGCTCGGCCTGCGCCGGCGCCGCCAGCGCGACGGCGGCCAGCACCGCCAGCAAGGCGCGGCTGCACGCGCGGGCGCTCGGGAGGAAAAGGAGGGTGGTCATAAGGGCATGAAACTTGCAGGCCATTCTAGCCTCAAGAATCCGCCCGATTCACCGCGGCGCGCTGGCCGCGATCGTGCCGCAGTGGCTGTTTCAGGCCGGCTTGCGCAGCCGCTGCACCAGGTAGTCGGTGACCGCCAGCGCGCGGGTGTTGTCGCCGGTCAGCGTGCCCGAGGTGTAGAAGCGCCCGTGGATGCCGAGCGCCGGCACGCCGTCGATCTTGTAGCCGCCGACCAGCTGGTTCGCCTGCCGCACCCGGGCCTGCACGCCGAACGAGCCGTAGGCCTCCATGAACTTGGCCGCGTCGGCGCCGTTGCGCTCGACGAACGCCGAGATCTCGGCCGGCTGGTCGAGGCGCAGCCGCTCCTGGTGGATCGCGTTGAAGACCTTGCGGTGCAGTGTCGGCAGCAGCCCGAGGGTGTCGAGCGCGTAGTAGATGCGCTGGTGCGCGGCGAAGCTCTCGATGCCGAACGCGGCCGGTACGCGCCGCAGTACCACGTCGTCGGGCAGCTGGCGGGCCCAGGCGTCGAGCGTCGGCTCGAACGCGTAGCAGTGCGGGCAGCCGTAGCGGAAGAAGTCGATCACCTCGATCTTGCCGGGCTCGACGCTGACCGGCAGCGGCTGCATCAGCCGCACGTATTGCGCGCCCTCGACCGGCCCGCCCTGCGCGCGCAGCGGCCGCGTCGTTCCGAAGGCGGCGGCGCCGAGCAGGGCGGTGAGCGAGAACGAGCGGCGGTTCATCGTGGGGCCGTCAGGGTGGTGGCGTTCGGACAGAGTGTGCGCCAGCGAGCAAAGTTCGGGCCCGGCGCGCCTTTTAGCGCTGGACGCGCACCAGCGCCGATTCGACACCGGCGTCGCCGAGCTTGGCTTTCGCGGCCTCGGCATCGGCCTTGCGCTCAAACGGGCCGACCCGCACCCGGAACACGGTGCGCCCGGCCTGCTCGCGCTCGCTCAGCTTGCCTTCGAGGCCCAGCATTGCGAGCTTGGCGCGCTGTTGCTCGGCGTCTTCGGTGCGGCCGTAGGCGCCGGCCTGGACGAAATAGCTGAATGGGTCGGCGCCGCCGGCGGCCGCACCCGACGCGCCCGAGGTGATCTTCGGCGGCGCCAGCGCCACCGGCTGGTCGGCCAGGATCGCCGCCGG
>DATMIN010000285.1:0-3109 GCA_035554275.1 Burkholderiaceae bacterium | reverse complement strand
ATGGCACGCCACTTCGCAACACCGCTCTCACGACTCTCCGCGCCACGCGCGATCACTGCCGCTGCCGCTGCGCTGCTCGCCGCGAACGCCGGCGCCCAGACCACGCCGACGCCGGCGACCCAGCTGCCGGCCGTCACCGTCACCGGCCGCGCTTCGCCGCCGCTGAGCGTCGGCGGCTGGGGCGACGTGCCGCTCGCCGCCACGCCGATCCAGGCCAGCATCTTCGACAGCACGCAGTGGAAAGACGCCGGCGTGCAGCGCCTGGCCGATCTGACGCGCATCGACCCGGCCGTCAGCGATGCGTACAACGCCGAGGGCTACTGGGACTTCCTCAGCGTGCGCGGCTACGTGCTCGACAACCGCTTCAACTTCCGCCGCGACGGGCTGCCGATCAACGCCGAGACCTCGATCCCGCTCGACAACAAGGCACGCCTCGAGATCCTGAAGGGCACGAGCGGCATGCAGGCCGGCACGAGCGCGCCCGGCGGGCTCGTCAACTACGTCGTCAAGCGCCCGCTCGACGCGCCGCTGCGGTCGGCATCGCTCGAGTGGGTGCAGCCGGGCACGCTGACCGGCGCGGTCGATCTGAGCCAGCGCTTCGGCGCCGATCAGGCGTTCGGCGTGCGCGTCAACGCCGCGGCAGCGCATCTCGACCCGATGGTGCGCAACAGCGAAGGCAACCGCCAGCTGTTCGCGCTCGCGGCCGACTGGCGCGTGAGCCCCGACACGCTGCTCGAGGCCGAGGTCGAGACCAGCCACCGCTCGCAGCCGAGCCAGCCCGGCTTCAGCATGCTCGGCGACCGCGTGCCGCCGCCCGGCGACCCGCGGCTGAGCCTGAACAACCAGCCGTGGTCGCTGCCGGTGGTGTTCGATGCGACGACCGCGTCGCTGCGCTGGCAGCAGAAGCTCGCGGCCGGCTGGAGCTTCACGGCGCACGCCGCGACGCAGCGCCTGCGCACCGATGACCGGCTCGCGTTCCCGTTCGGCTGCTTCGATCCCAACCCGGCGCCCGACGGCACCTACTACGCCACCCGCTACTGCCCGAACGGCACCTACGACCTCTACGACTACCGCAGCGAAGACGAGCGGCGCCGCCAAGACGCGCTCGATCTCTCAGTGCGCGGCAAGTTGCAGACCGGCGCGCTCGCGCACGCGCTGACGCTCGGCGTGCAGTCGAGCCGCGTGCGCAACCGCTTCGGCGGCCAGGCCTACAACTTCGTCGGCACCGGCAACGTCGACGGCAGCGCGGTGACGCCGCCCGACCCGGCGCAGGTCTACACGAACACCAACCGCGACGAGCGCTCGACCGAGCTCTACGCACGCGACGCCATCAACCTCACCGAGCGCCTGACCGCGTGGCTCGGCGTGCGCCACACGCGGATCCAGCGCGACAGCGTGCAGACCGACGGCTCGGCCGCGACCGCGTCGAGCGCGTCGTTCACCACGCCGTCGGTCGCGCTCGGCTTCGCGTTCGCGCGTGACCAACTGGTCTATGCCAGCTGGGGCCGCGGCGTCGAGTCGGCCGTGGTCTCGAACCTGCCGCGCTACACCAACCCCGGCGTGACGTTCACGACGAAGAGCCGGCAGGCCGAGGTCGGCCTGAAGGGCGCGAGCGACGCGTTCGACTGGAACCTCGCGCTGTTCGACATCCAGCGCCCGCGCACGCAGGACTTCGGCAGTTGCGACGCCGACGCGACCTGCACGACGCGCCTCGACGGCACCGCCCACCACCGCGGCGCCGAGGTCAACGCGGCCTGGCGCGCCGGCCCGTGGACGCTGCGCGGCGGCGCCCAGTGGCTGCGCGCGCGCATCGAATCGAGCCAGGACGCGAGCGTCGAGGGCCGCCAGCCGACCAACGTGCCGGCCCGCACGCTCAAGCTGCAGGGCGACTACGACGTGGCCGCGCTGCCCGGCCTGAACCTGCAGGCCGGCGTCGCCTATGAAAGCCGGCGCATGGTGCTGCCCGACAACAGCGCGTCGATCCCCGGCTACGCGCGCGCCGATGCCGGCCTGCGCTATGCGACGCGCGTCGCGGGCACGAGCACGACGTGGCGCGCCGGCATCGACAACCTCTTCGACAAGCGCGCCTGGCGCGAGTCACCGTACGAGTTCAGCCATGTCTACTTGTACCCACTCGCGCCGCGAACGCTGCGGCTCTCGGTCCAGGTCGACCTCTGAGCGCCCATCGAAGCCCGCTATAATTCGAGGCTGTTCCTCGATAGCTCAGTTGGTAGAGCGCCGGACTGTTAATCCGTAGGTCCCTGGTTCGAGCCCAGGTCGGGGAGCCAAAGGTGAATCAAGGGGTCTGGCAGTGTTGCTAGACCCCTTTTGCTTTGGCGCAGTTCGCGTTGAGTAGTGACGGGCTCGCCTGGTGAGCTATCGGTTGCTCAGGCTGGCTTCGTGGCTCGAGCTCATGCCGTTTGCGGGCGGACCACTCCCGCCATCGCCATCAACTTTCTTCGCACCGTCCACAGGTTCGACAACGCGAACAGCGTGACCACGTGCGCGGTGTTCTTTGCCAAGCGCCGAAATCTGACCGTCGCCAGGCCGAACTGACGCTTGATGTGGCGGAGGTACCGCGCCAGTGCCACAAAGACATTAAGATTCCCGAGGTCGACTCTCATTGTTTGGAATTCCGCACACCCTGTGCCGATTCTGGGACACATCAAGCGGCCGCAACGTACTTACATTGAGGCATCAGGGGCCGCCGACAACACGCCGGTCCTTGAGGCGGGAGAACAGCCACCATGATCACGATCCAAGTCAACGGAACGCCCCGACAAGTCGACCTCGAGCCCGACACCCCGCTTCTCTGGGTGTTGCGCGACGCAATCGGTTTGACGGGCACGAAATTCGGCTGCGGCATCGCGCAGTGCGGCGTCTGCACGGTGCATGTCAACGGTACCGCCATGCGGTCCTGCTCGGTGCCGATCGCCGCTCTCGATGGCGCGAACGTCGTGACCATCGAGGGCCTTTCTCCAGACAACACCCATCCGGTACAGCGCGCATGGATCGAAGAAGGCGTACCGCAGTGCGGCTACTGCCAGTCTGGGGTCATCATGGCCGTGGTTGCGTTTCTGAAAAACGTCGCCAAGCCCACGGATGCCGA
>DATMIN010000284.1:0-2448 GCA_035554275.1 Burkholderiaceae bacterium | reverse complement strand
CGTGTCCCTGCGCACGTCGGCGGGCAGTTGCACGCGCGGAATCTTCTTGTCGTTCATTACAAAATCTCCGTGGCGCTTTGCAGCGCAAGCCGGGACCGGTCGTCACTCTCTTCTTCATCGCCCTGGGCGCGGCGCTGTTCGGCCATGGCCGTGAAGTCGGCGGCGCTCACGTCGCCGGTGATGTAGACGCCGTCGAAACACGAGGCCTCGAAGCCGTTCAGGGTCGGGTTGAGCGCGCCGACCACGCGCTTCATCGCGGCCACGTCCTGGTAGATCAGCGCGTCGGCGCCGATGAAGACGCGAATCTCCTCGATGCTGCGGTTGTGCGCGATCAGCTCTTCGGAGGTCGGCATGTCGATGCCGTAGACGTTCGGGAAGCGCACCGGCGGCGCGGCCGAGGCCATGTAGACCTTGCGCGCGCCGGCGTCGCGCGCCATCTGCACGATCTCGCGCGAGGTGTTGCCGCGCACGATCGAATCGTCGACGAGCAGCACGTTGCGGCCCTTGAACTCGACGCCGATCGCGTTGAGCTTCTGGCGCACCGATTTCTTGCGCACGCCCTGCCCCGGCATGATGAAGGTGCGGCCGACATAGCGGTTCTTCACGAAGCCTTCGCGGTACGGTTTGCCGATGCGCTGCGCGAGCTGCATCGCCGACGGCCGGCTCGATTCGGGGATCGGGATCACCACGTCGATCTCGTTCGGCGGGATCGTCGAGATCAGCCGCTGCGCGAGCGTCTCGCCCAGGTTCAGGCGTGCCTGGTAGACCGAGATGCCGTCCATCACCGAATCGGGCCGCGCGAGGTAGACGTACTCGAACATGCACGGGTTCAGCGTCGGGTGCTCGGCGCACTGGCGCGCGTGCACCGTGCCTTCGAGGTCGATGAACAACGCCTCGCCCGGCGCCACGTCGCGCAGCACCCGGTGGCCGGTGCCCTCGATCGCAACCGATTCGCTCGCGACCATCACCTCGCGCCCTTCCGGGCCCGTGCCCTCACCGAGGCACAGCGGGCGGATGCCGAACGGGTCACGGAACGCGAGCAGCCCGTGGCCCGCGATCATCGCGACCACCGCGTATGAGCCCTCGATGCGCTGATGCACCGCGCGCACCGCAGCGAACACCGCGTCGGGGCTCAGCGGCCGGTCGCCGGCGGCGAGGCCGAGCTCGTGCGCGACGACGTTGATCAGCACCTCGGTGTCGCTGGTGGTGTTGATGTGGCGCCGGTCGTGATCGACCAGCTCGCGCTTCAGCGCCGACGCGTTCGTCAGGTTGCCGTTGTGCACGAGCACGATGCCGAACGGCGCGTTGACGTAGAACGGCTGCGCCTCTTCTTCGCTGTAGGCGTTGCCGGCCGTCGGGTAGCGCACCTGGCCGAGCCCGTTGGTGCCGGGCAGGCCACGCATGTTGCGGGTGCGGAACACGTCGCGCACCATGCCGCGCGCCTTGTGCATGAAGCACTTGGTGCCCTGCATCGTGACGATGCCGGCGGCGTCCTGGCCGCGGTGCTGCAGCAGCAACAGCGCGTCGTAGATCAGCTGGTTGACCGCGCCCTTCGAGATCACGCCGACGATGCCACACATGACGGAAAGCCCTGGTTCAGGCCGACGCGAGGTTCACGCCGACGGGTGTTGATTGTCGTCGTTCACGAACAGCGGCCGCAGTTCGTGCAGCAGCGCGTTCAGCCAGACCACGCCCTGCGAGCGTTGCCACGCGTCGGCGCGGCCCCAGGGTGAGACGCCCACGACGGTGGCCACCACCAGCAGCACGACCAGCCCGCGCAGCATGCCGAAGCCGGCGCCGAGCAGCCGGTCGACCGGGCTCAGCGGCGTCGCGCGGATCAGCGCCCGCACCAGCCGCGCGGCGATGGCCCAGATGATCAGCGCGCCGAAGAACACGATCGCGAATGTCGCGCCGTAATTCAGCGTCGAGCCGGGCGTGCCGATGTGGATCTGCGCCTGCAGCGCCGGCGCGAACCACAGCGCGACGAAGTAGGCCGCGAACCAGCCGGCCAGCGACAGCAGCTCGAACACGACGCCGCGCACGATGCCGACGATCACCGACAGCAGCAGGAAGGCCGCGAAGCCGATGTCCACCCAACCGATGTCGACCTTCGGCATCGCCTCTACCCCTCACAGCGTCAGCACGACGGCGCTGAGGCCGGCGCCACGCGCCTTCGCGAGCGCCTTGTCGGCCTCGTCGCGCGTCGCGAACGGGCCGACCCGCACGCGGATCCGGTCGCCCGCGGCGGTGCTCGCGACCTGCGTGTACGTCTTCAGGCCGAGCTTCTCGGCACGAGAACGCGCCTCGCGCGCGGCGGACGCATCGGCGAACGCACCAACCTGCACGACGAAGCGCCCGTTCGCCGCCGCGGCCGGCGCCTTGCCTTCGAGCAGCGCCTGCGCGCGCGCGGCGCCACCGGCGTCGGCCTTCGGTGCGGCGGGCGCGGCA
>DATMIN010000283.1:0-2248 GCA_035554275.1 Burkholderiaceae bacterium | reverse complement strand
CCCCAAGGCCAAGCTATCCCGTCGGGAAGCGACCGATCTCTTCCTGAAGAGCGCGCGCCGGCCGATCGGCGACAAGGCGAAGTTCGACTCGAAGCCCGGCCAGCACGGCCGCACCTCCGGGACGCGCACCTCCGACTATGGCATCCAGCTGCGCGAAAAGCAGAAGGTCAAGCGCATGTACGGCGTGCTGGAGCGCCAGTTCCGCCGCTACTTCGAGGAAGCCGAGCGCCGCAAGGGCAACACCGGTGCGAACTTGTTGACGCTGCTCGAATCGCGCCTGGACAACGTCGTCTACCGCATGGGATTCGGCTCGACCCGTGCCGAGGCGCGCCAGCTCGTCTCGCACCGCGGCATCACGGTCAACGGCGCGATCGTCAACATCGCGTCGTACCTGGTCAAGGTCGGCGACACGGTGGCGGTGCGCGAGAAGCAGAAGGTCAAGCGCATGTACGGCATCCTCGAGCGGCAGTTCCGCCGCTACTTCGAGGAAGCCGAGCGCCGCAAGGGCAACACCGGTGCGAACCTGCTGACGCTGCTCGAATCGCGCCTGGACAACGTCGTCTACCGCATGGGCTTCGGCTCGACCCGCGCCGAGGCGCGCCAGCTCGTGTCGCACCGCGGCATCACGGTCAACGGCGCGATCGTCAACATCGCGTCGTACCTGGTCAAGGTCGGCGACACGGTGGCGGTGCGCGAGAAGGCGAAGAAGCAGCTGCGCATCACCGACGCGGTCAAGCTCGCCGAAGGGCAGGGCATGCCGAGCTGGGTCAGCGTCGACGCGACCAAGCTCGAAGGCATCTTCAAGAAGGCGCCGGATCGCGACGAATTCGGCGCCGACATCAAGGAAGCGTTGATCGTGGAACTCTATTCACGATAGGACAGCGGGACGACGGCAAAGCCGTCGCCCTTCTCGGCTACTGGCGCTGTGCTTTGCCGGGCACACAGCGAAATGATCTCTCGCCCGGCGCTGTGTCTGTCAGCCTTATCGGTGTAACGAGCCGAGGGTATTGAGACGAACAGGACTTCAATGCAAACCAATCTGCTGAAACCCAAAGCCATCAATGTGGAGCCGCTCGGCGGCAACCGCGCCAAGGTCACGCTCGAGCCGTTCGAGCGCGGCTACGGCCACACGCTGGGCAACGCGCTGCGCCGCGTGCTGCTGTCGTCGATGGTCGGCTACGCGCCCACCGAGGTGACGATCGCCGGCGTGCTGCACGAGTACTCGACGGTCGACGGCGTGCAGGAAGACGTGGTTCACATCATGCTGAACCTCAAGGGCGTGGTGTTCCGCCTGCACAACCGCGATGAAGTCACGCTGGTGCTGCGCAAGGAAGGCGAGGGCCCGGTCACGGCCGGCGATATCCAGACCCCGCACGACGTCGAGATCATCAACCCCGAGCACGTGATCGCGCACCTGTCGCACGGCGGCAAGCTAGACATGCAGATCAAGGTCGAGAAGGGCCGCGGTTACGTGCCGGGCACGATGCGCCGCTACGGCGACGAGCCGACCAAGTCGATCGGCCGCATCGTCCTCGACGCGTCGTTCTCGCCGGTCGCGCGCGTCAGCTACACGGTCGAGAGCGCCCGCGTCGAGCAGCGCACCGACCTCGACAAGCTGGTGATGGAGATCAACACCAACGGCGCGATCACGCCGGAAGAAGCGATCCGCAACTCGGCCAAGATCCTGGTCGAGCAGCTGATGGTGTTCGCGCAGCTCGAAGGCGAGATCAGCGCGTTCACCGACGCGCCGGTCGCGCGTAACACGCAGTTCGACCCGATCCTGCTGCGCCCGGTCGACGAGCTCGAGCTGACGGTGCGTTCGGCGAACTGCCTGAAGGCCGAGAACATCTACTACATCGGCGACCTGATCCAGCGCACCGAGACCGAGCTGCTGAAGACCCCGAACCTGGGCCGCAAGTCGCTCAACGAGATCAAGGAAGTGCTGGCCTCGCGCGGGCTCACGCTCGGCGCGCGCCTCGAGAACTGGCCGCCCCAGGGCCTGGATAAACGCTAGCGCGTTTGTCGCGTGCAACCCCCAGTACCTGATACGGCTGGGGTCAACAAGTTAGTCAGAAGGAAACCGCACCATGCGCCACCGTCACGGCCTCCGCAAACTCAACCGCACCAGCGAGCACCGCCTGGCGATGCTGCGCAACATGTGCAACTCGCTGCTCCGCCACGAGGCGATCAAGACCACCTTGCCCAAGGCCAAGGAACTGCGCCGCGTCGTCGAGCCGCTGATCACGCT
>DATMIN010000282.1:0-2661 GCA_035554275.1 Burkholderiaceae bacterium | reverse complement strand
GCGCGCGACCAGCAGCGGCGCGTCGGCGTCGGGCCCGAGCACGCGCAGCGCGTCGTCGAGCCGGCGCAACCGCCAGCCGGCGACCGCGAGCAGCTCGTCGCCCGGCGCCAGGCCCGCCCGTTCGGCCGCGCCGCCGCGCAGCACCTGGCTGACCTTGATGCCGGTCAGCGCGCTCTCGGCGACGCGCACGCCCAGGCGCTGCGCGAGCGTGGCCGGCTCTTCGCGCCACTCGACGCCGGCGGCCTCGAGCAGCGCCTTCAGCGGCAGCTCGTCGGTGCCGTGGACCCAGCTCGCCAGCTCGCTCGCATACGAACGGCCGCCGACCTGCTGCAGCGCCGCGCCGATCTGCGCCTCGTCGATCGGCCCGCCGCCGCTCGCGGCCCAGAGCGCACGCATCACGTCGTCGAGCGAGCCGCGGCCTTCGGCGCGCAGCGTCAGGTCGAGCGCGAGCCCGACCAGCGCGCCCTTCGCGTAGTAGCTGATCGTCGCGTTCGGCGTGTTCTCGTCGGCGCGGTAGTACTTGACCCAGGCGTCGAAGCTCGCCTGCGCGAGGCTCTGCGCGCGCCACCCCGGCAGCGCGAGCACACCGCTCGCGGCGCGCGCCACCAGGCGCAGGTAGCGCGCCTCGTCGATCAGCCCGGCGCGGCGCAGGAACAGGTCGTCGTAGTACGAGGTGAAGCCCTCGAAGAACCAGAGCAGCTCGGTGTAGTTCTCGCGCGTGTAGTCGAGCCGCGCGAACTCGGCCGGGCGCAGCCGCTTGACGTTCCAGGCGTGGAAGTATTCGTGGCTGATCAGGCCGAGCAGGTTGACGTAGCCGTCGCTCGTCTCGGCCTTGCCCAATGCGGGCATGTCGCGCCGCGGCGAGATCAGTGCGGTGCTGGCGCGGTGCTCGAGGCCGCCGTGGCCTTCCTCGACGAGCTGGTGCAGGAACAGGTAGCGCGCGAACGGCGCGGTCGCCTCGGCGCCGGCGCGGCGCGTCGGCACGCCGTGCCAGAACGCGATCTGGGTCTCGCAGATGCGCTTGGCGTCGGCCAGCAGGCGCTCGCCGTCGAAGTCGGGCAGCGCGCCGCTGACGACGTAGTCGTGCGGCACGCCGTGGGCCTCGAAGCGGCCACGCCAGAAGCGGCCCAGCTCGACCGGGTGGTCGACCAGCTCGTCGTAGTCGGCCGCCTCGTAGGCGCCGCGGCCGGCGGCATCGGTCTCGGCCGGCGCCATCGCGGTCGCGACCTGCCAGCCCTTCGGCAGCGCGCGCAGCTCGAGCCGGTGCGGCTCGGCCTCGCGGCCTTCGACGCGCAGGCACAGCGAGGTGCCGTTGAAAAAGCCGCGCTGCGCATCGAGAAACGCGGCGCGCACCGAGGTGTCGAACGCGTAGACGAGGCCGCTCACCGTCAGCGCGGCGCGGCCGTCGCAGCGCGCGAGCCAGCTCGCCTTGTCGAGCTGCTGCAGCGCGACCGGCCGCCCGCCCTGCGTCGCTTCGAGCGCCGACAGGTGGCGCGCGAACTCGCGCACGAGGTAGCTGCCGGGGATCCACACCGGCAGGCTCAGGCGCTGCTCGCGCGCCGGAGCCGGCACCCGCACGGTCACGCGGAACAGGTGCGCGCGCGGGTCGTGCACGGCGACGGAGTAGGTGATCATGGGCAGCGAATCTAACAAACACGGGCTGGTTCACCGTGTGTGATCGGGTACAACGGGGCGCTGAACCAGAGCCCTGCACACGGAGACCAGCCGATGGACATCACCAACCCGTTCAAGCGCGCGCTGCGCGAAGGCCGGCCGCAGATCGGCCTGTGGGCGAGTCTGGCCGACCCGCTGGTCGCCGAGGCGCTCGCGACCACCGGCTTCGACTGGCTGCTGATCGACGGCGAGCACGCACCGAACGACCTGCGCTCGATCCTCGCGCAGCTGCAGGCGGTGGCGAGCGGCTCGGTCGGCGCACCGAAGCCGACGCACGCGATCGTGCGCCCGCCGATCGGCGACGTGGTGGTGATCAAGCAGTTGCTCGAGATCGGCGCGCAGACGCTGCTGATCCCGATGGTCGACAGCGCCGAGCAGGCCGCGCGCATGGTCGCGGCCACGCGCTACCCGCCGCGCGGCGTCCGCGGCGTCGGCAGCTCGGGGGCGCGCTCGTCGCGCTGGAGCGGCGTGCCGAACTACCTGAAGCGTGCCGACGACGAGATGTGCGTGCTGGTGCAGGTCGAGACGCTCACCGGCCTTTCAAACCTGGCCGAGATCGCCGCGGTCGACGGCGTCGACGGCGTGTTCTTCGGGCCGGCCGACCTGTCGGCGTCGATGGGCTTCCTCGGCAATCCGGCCCATCCCGATGTGGTGGCCGCGCTGACCGGCGGCGTCAAGACCGTGCGCGCGGCCGGCAAGGCGCCGGGCATCCTGATGACCGACAACAGGGCCTCGCAGCACTACCTCGATCAAGGGGCGCTGTTCGTCGCGGTCGGTGTCGACGCGATGCTGCTGGTGCAGGCCGCGAAGACGCTCGCGGCGTCGTTCACCGGCGCTGCGGCCGGCGCGGCGCCGCCGCCGTCTTCGTACGCCTGAGCCGGCGCGGCGCGCTCAGGCCTTGCCGCGGCTCGCGACGAGGCGCTTCTCGACCTCGGCCGGCGGCAGCGCGCCGGGCACGCGCTTGCCGTCCTCGAACACGATCGCCGG
>DATMIN010000281.1:0-2653 GCA_035554275.1 Burkholderiaceae bacterium | reverse complement strand
CGGCGGTCGCGGCGGCCGGCGCAGACGTCGACGGTGCTGCGGCTCGCGTGGCCAGCCGCGCCGCGGCGGGTGCCGGCGCCGAATGCACCGGCGCCGCGGCTGGCAGCTCGCGCTTCAGCGCCGCCAGCGCCTGGAACGCCGAGCGCGCCTGCCCGCCGAGCTCGGCCTTCAGTGCCGCGAGGTGGCGGCCGGCGCCGAGCTGGCGGCCGTGCGCGTCGTCGATGCGGAAGTTCATCAGCAGGTGCGGCGGCAACTGTTCGAGCTTGAAGTCGGCGCGTTGAATGTCGAGCTGCGTCTTCTCGCGCACGCTCTTCAGCAGCGCCTCGACGAGGCTGCCCTGGCCGAACGCGGCCGCGTCGACGAAGGCCTGTGCGTAGTCCGGCAGCGGCACGAGGCGCGAGCGCGGCCGCTGATGCAGCGTCTTGACGAGCGCGAGCACCTTGTCCTTCAGCATGCCGGGCACGAGCCACTCGCAGCGCTCGTCGCTGACCTGGTTCAGCGCGTAGATCGGCACCGTCACGGTCACGCCGTCTTTCGCGTCGCCAGGCGAGTGCAGGTAGCTCGCGGCGCAGTCGATGCCGCCGAGCCGGATCGTCTTCGGGAACGCACTCGTCGTGATGCCGGCGGCCTCGTGGCGCATCAGCTCCTCGCGCGTCAGCATCAGCAGGCGCGGCTGGCGCTTCGATTCCTCGCGGTACCAGCGTTCGAGCGAGTGGCCACTGCAGACGTCGGCCGGCAGCTGCGCGTCGTAGAACGCGTGGATCAGCTCGTCGTCGACGAGCACATCCTGGCGGCGCGACTTGTGCTCGAGTTCCTCGACCTGCGCGATCAGCTTGCGGTTCGCGGCGACGAACGGCAGCTTGGTCTCCCACTCGCCGGCGACCAAGGCCTCGCGGATGAAGATCTCGCGCGCCGCGGCCGCATCGACGTTGCCGAAGTTCACGCGCTTGTTGCTGTAGATCACGATGCCGTAGAGCGTCGCGCGCTCGAGCGCGATCACCTCGGCGGCCTTCTTCTCCCAGTGCGGCTCGAGCAGCTGGGTCTTGATCACATGGCCGGCGATCTGCGGCAGCCACTGCGGCTCGATCGCCGCGATGCTGCGGCCGAACAGCCGCGTCGTCTCGACCAGCTCGGCCGCGACGATCCACTTGCCCGGCTTCTTCGACAGGTTCGCGCCCGGGTGCTTGTAGAAGCGGATGCCGCGCGCGCCGAGGTACCAGTCGTCCTCGTCGCTCTTCAGGCCGATGTTGCCGAGCAGGCCGGCGAGCATCGACAGGTGGATCTGCTCGTAGGTGGCCGGCGCGCCGTTCAATCGCCATTGGTGTTCGGCGACGACCGTGTGGAGCTGCGAGTGGATGTCGCGCCACTCGCGCACGCGGCGCGGCGAGATGAAGTTGTCGCGCAGCAATTGCTCCTGCTTGCGCTGCGAAATCTTGTGCTCCCCTTGCCCACCCTTGCCCGCCTCCAACCACGCCCACAGCTTCAGGTCGCCGACGAACTCGCTCCTCTCGTCGTCGAACTTCTTGTGCGCCGCGTCGGCCGCGGCCTGCTGCTCGACCGGGCGGTCGCGCACGTCCTGCACGCTGAACGCGGCGGCGATGATCAGCACCTCGGTCAGCGCCTCGCGCGAGCGCGCCTCGAGGATCATGCGGCCGACGCGCGGGTCGAGCGGCAGCCGCGCCAGCTCGCGGCCGATCGGCGTGAGTTCGTTGAAGTCGTCGACGGCGCCGAGCTCGGCAAGCAGCTGGTAGCCGTCGGCGATCGCGCGCTTCGGCGGCGGCTCGAGGAACGGAAAGTCTTCGACGGTGCCGAGGTTCAGTGCCTTCATCCGCAGGATCACGCCGGCCAGCGACGAGCGCAGGATCTCCGGGTCGCTGAAACGCGGCCGGTCGGTGAACTCCTTCTCGTCGTACAGGCGGATGCAGATGCCGTCGCTGACGCGCCCGCAGCGCCCGGCGCGCTGGTTTGCCGCGGCCTGGCTGATCGGCTCGACGAGCAGCTGCTCGACCTTGTTCCGGTAGCTGTAGCGCTTGACGCGCGCGGTGCCGGCATCGACGACGAAGCGGATGCCGGGCACCGTCAGCGAGGTTTCGGCGACGTTGGTCGCGAGCACGATGCGGCGCGCGGCATGGGGCTCGAAGATGCGGTCCTGCTCGGCTTGCGAGAGCCGCGCGAACAGCGGCACGACCTCGACGCCCGGCGGGTGGTGTTTGCGCAGGTGCTCGGCCGCCTCGCGAATCTCGCGCTCGCCGGGCAGGAACACGAGCACGTCGCCGCCGCCGGCGCCGCCCTCGCGCCACAGCTCGTCGACGGCGTCGCCGATCGCGTCGTTCAGCCCATACTCGCGACTCTCCTCGAACGGCCGCCAGCGCTGCTCGACCGGGAACAGGCGCCCCGAGACCTGGATCACCGGCGCCGGCACGTCGCCGCTGGCGAAGTGGCGCGCGAAGCGATCGGCATCGATCGTTGCCGAGGTCACGATCACCTTCAGGTCGGGCCGCCGCGGCAGAACCTGGCGCAGGTGGCCGAGCAGGAAGTCGATGTTCAGGCTGCGCTCGTGCGCCTCGTCGATGATGATCGTGTCGTAGGCGCGCAGCAGCGGGTCGGTCTGGGTCTCGGCGAGCAGGATGCCGTCGGTCATCAGCTTCACGCT
>DATMIN010000280.1:0-6794 GCA_035554275.1 Burkholderiaceae bacterium | reverse complement strand
ATCAGCGCGTTGATCAGATCCTTGGGCACCTCGCGCAACGTGACCGGCGCCTGGTACAGCGTCGAGAACCGCCCGATCACCTCGCCGTCGCTCGACAGGATCACGCTCGGCCGAACCGCCTGGGCGCGGCGCAACTCGTCGACGCCGGGCGTGGTCTGCACCAGCACGCTGATGTAGACGGCCGCGGCCGCGGCCAGCCCGAGCGCCGCGACGCCCGACCAGCGCAGCGCGCGGCTCCAGCGTGGCGGTGGCGCGGGCGGCGGCGTCTCGTGCGGCGCTTCGATGGGCTCGGTCATACGGGCAGGGATCGTCGCACAACAACGCGCGTGCCGCGTGTCAGGGTGTGGCGGGCGGCTCGTCGGCAGCGCCGCGTTTCGCGCAGAATCGCGGGCGCTGAACTTTTCCGGGCCGCCCGCACTCTGTCGACGGCTTCCACCACAAGGACTCTGAACGTGAACCGTCGCGATTTCTCCGCCAGGCTCGCCGGCACCTCACTCGGTGCACTGGGCACATCCATCCTCGCCGTGCCGACATTCGCCCAGGGCGTGCCGGTCGAGGGCAAGCACTACGTGAAGATCGACCCGCCGGTGCCGCCGACGCAACCCGGGAAGGTCGAGGTGATCGAGTTCTTCTCGTACGCCTGCCCGCACTGCAACGCGTTCGAGCCGACGATTGCCGCGTGGTCGAAGAAGCTGCCGCCCGACGTGGCGTTCCACCGCGTGCCGGTGCCGTTCCTGATGAACGCCGAGAACCTGATGCGCACCTACTACGCGCTCGAGACGATGGGCCAGGTCGAGCTGATGCAGGCGAAGGTGTTCGCGGCGATCCACGTCGAGCGCAATTACCTCGAAAAGCCCGCCGACATCGCCGCGCTGATGGCGAAGAACGGCATCGACGCCGCCAAGTTCAGCAGCGTCTTCAACTCGTTCTCGGTCGCCAGCAGCGTCACGCGGGCCAAGAAGCTGACCGCGCAGTACCGCGTCGACAGCGTGCCGACGCTCGCGGTGCAGGGCCGCTGGTCGACCTCGCCGGCGCAGGCCGGCGGCCTCGAGCAGGCCACCGCGGCGGCCGACTACCTGATCCAGCGTTCGCGCGCGAAGGCCTGAGCGGCGGCGGTCGCGGTCTAGCCGCGTCGGCTCTTTGCCTTGCGCGAATCGAACTCGGCGAGCTGCGTCTTCAGCAGCAGCACCAGCACCCGCGCGGTGTCTTCGCTCAGCGTCAGCACGGTGCCGGCCGCGCCGTCGTCGCGCGCGGTCGACGGCGCGACCAGCGCGTCGACGTGGGCGCGGATCAGGCCCTGGCTGTTCGCCATCGCCCTGACCTTCTGCAATTCGATGGTCCAGTGCTTCATGCGACGGCCTCCAGGTCTTCGATCGGTTCGTCGGTTGGCGCGTGCGCCGCGGGCGGCGGCGCGAGGCCGAGCCGCTGCGCGACGAGCGCCGGCTCGTTGATCGTGCGCACCGCCGCGTAGGCCGCCTCGGCCTGCGGATGGCGGCGGCGCAGGTAGTGCAGCCACTGCTTGAGCCGGCCGGCGCGCGCGGCCGGCGCCAGGCGCCCGCACACCTGCGCCCAGAACACCGCGAGCAGCGGCTGCAGCTCGGCCCAGCCGAGCTCGTCGCTGCCAGCAGCGCCGCGGTCGGCGGCGCGGATCGCGCGCGCCAGGCCCGGGTCGGCGACCATGCCGCGCCCGAGCATCAGCGCGTCGCCGCCCGATTCGGCCCGGCAGCGCAGCGCGTCGGCGACGTTCCAGATCTCACCGTTCGCGATCACCGGCAGCGCGAGCGCGGCGCGGATCTCGGCGACACGCTCCCAGTACGCCGGCGGCCGGTAGCCGTCGTCGCGGGTGCGCGCGTGCACGACGAGTTCGCACGCGCCGCCGGCGGCGATCGCCTGCGCGCACTCGAGCGCGCGGCCCGGGTCGTCGACGCCGAGCCGCATCTTCGCCGACACCGGCATCGCCACCGGCACCGCGCGCCGCACCGCGCTGACGATGCGATGCAGCAGCAACGGGTCGGCGAGCAGCGCGGCGCCGCCGCCGTGGCGGTTCACCACCTTGGCCGGGCAGCCGAAGTTGAGGTCGATGCCATGCGGGCCGAGCGCCGCGAGCCGGGCCGCGTTCTCGGCGAGGCAGGCCGGGTCGGAGCCCATCAGCTGCGCGCGCACCGGCACGCCGGCGCGGGTGCAGCCGCCGTGGTTCAACTCGGGCACGATGCGCGTGAACACGCGCTCGGGCAGCAGCGTGCCGGTGACGCGGATGAACTCCGAGACGCACCGGTCGACGCCGCCGGCGCGCGTCAGCACGTCGCGCAGCGTGTGGTCGAGCAGCCCTTCCATCGGCGCGAGAAGAATCAGAGGTCGTGGCGGCATGGGCCTGTGAAAACGAGATCGCTCTTCGTGCATCGGGCAGTGTCGCCGATCTCCACGCCCCCTCGACGAGGGATGCGCGGCGGCCTTCGTTTGCCACAATTCGTTTGCCACAATCAGTGCGCTGCGCGGGGCACGCGCGGATCGCTGCGAGAACCGCCCACCCGACGAACCTGACGTTGACCGATGAGCTTCCTCGACGAATTGAAGAGACAGGCCAGCGACCTGCAGGCCGCCAAGAGCATCGACCAGAATGCCCTGGCGCGCAACACCGCGTTGGCTGAAGCTGCCGCCACGGAAGCAAGCCGTTATCTGCTGGAATTGGCGAAGCAGCTCGACGTGATTCGCCCCGTTCCCAAAGCGACCTACCAGTTCGACAGCAAGACCCGCATCGAGGGCCTGCCGATGCAGAAGTTTCGCTTTGATTCGCGACGCAAGCGCGTGCGTGATCTGGATCTCACCGACTACATCAACTTTGGATGCGTGATCCGCGGCCTCGACACGGTGGTGTTGAAGAAGAACTTCGTCCCTGACATCGAGAAGCTCGAGGCCCGGCTTTGGCAGAGCGGCACCACGGTGCAAGCCGAGCCCGTGCGCGATCCGCAGAGCGGGCGTCTGATCGAGATGAAATACGAGTTCACGCCGGAAGTGTGGGTCGGGCTGAAGATCGTGCCCAACCATGAACTGGGCCTGTTGCGGTTCAGGATGAACAACATCGACGGCTTGGAAACCGTCGAGTGTGAGTTTGCACCGCACGAGGTCGGGCAGCGTCGGCTTGACGAGCTGGCGCGCTGGTGGCTCGGGCACCCGCATCAGTTCCTCGACCGCGCAAGCGACGTCCGTCGGGTCGAACCGAGGTAGCGCAAGGTCGAGCTGAGGCTCGGTCGCGGTGCCGGTGCGAACACGCCGCGACCGCGAAAGCGCGAAGAACTTCTCGTTCGGCGCGTTGCGCGCCCCGCGCCTCGGGGGGCCGCGCGCGGGCGGCCGCGCCACACACTTTCACTCAGTCGACACGCGTCGCCAGCCTCATCGGCAACGCGCTGCGATCGCCCTCGAAACCCACTTCACCGGAGTCTTTCTTGAATACTGCACGCACCCTGGTCGGCGCCCTGGTCGCCGCCTCGACCCTCGCCGCTTCCGCCCCCAGCTTCGCCGACACACCCGCCGCCGACGGCCCGTGGGCCTGCGGCGCGGTGACGTTTTCGTCGGCCGCGTCCGACTGCTACGGCTCGGTCGCGCCGCCGCCGAACGACAGCATCGACGCGGTCAACGCGATCATCGCCGCCGAAGGCTGGGGCTCGGCAGGCTGGTCGGTCAGCAACCAGTACAAGGACATGAACACGGGCGTCGGCTCGAGCACCTCGCTCATCGACGCGGTGGGCGTGTCGAACGCGGGCGGCTACGTGACGTTTTCGCAAGCACTGACCGACCCGCTGGTGCTCGTGCTGAAGCTCGGTCAGGGCTGGTCGGCGTACTACTTCGACCACGGCGTCGCCGCCGGCAACCTGAGCTACAGCGTGAGCCTGGCGAACACCAGCGGCCTGGGCCTGTCGCACGCGTCGCTGTTCAGCAACGCCAGCGTCACCGCGGTTCCGGAACCCGGCACCTACGCGCTGATGGCCGCGGGCCTGGCCGCCGTGGGCTTCGTCGCGGGGCGCCGCAAGCCGGCCTGAGCGCCGCTCGCCCGCGAAGTTGAAAAGGGGCCCGGCGCTGCCAAGCGCCGGGCCCTTCTCGCAGGTCGGGCGAGCCGGACCCGCTGACGACCATGCGGCGGCGATTCCGATAGAGTCACCCGACTGACGCCAAGGACCCTCCATGGACCTGATCTACGTCGGCGACCCGATGTGCTCATGGTGCTACGGCTTCGCCAGGCCGCTCGACGAACTGCTTGCCGACCCGCAGGGCGCCGCGCCGTTGCAGATGGCGCTCGTGATGGGCGGCCTGCGGCCGTTCACGACCGAGCCGATCGCGCCCGAGCGCGCCGACGAACTCGCCGGGCACTGGCGGCGTGTCGCGCAGGCGAGCGGCCAACCGTTCGCGAGCGCCCCGCACACCGCGATGCATCGCGCCGGCTTCGTCTACGACACCGAGCCGGCCTCGCGCGCGGCCGTCACCGTACGCAGCCTCTGGCCGCAGCACGTGTGGCGCTACTTCAAGGCGGTGCAGCATGCGTTCTACGCCGACGCGCGCGACGTGACCGACGCCGCGGTGCTCGCCGACATCGCGGGCGAACTGGCGTTGCCGCGCGCCGACTTCGGCCGCGCGTTCGCGTCGCCGGCGATGCGCGAAGCGACGCTGCAGGACTTCCGCCAAGCGCAGGCCTGGGGCGTGCGCGGCTTCCCGACGCTGGTGGCCGAGCACGGCGACCACCTGCACCTGGTGGGCAGCGGCTTCATGCCGATCGCGACGCTGCGCGAGCGGCTCGCGGGCGTGGCCACCGCACACGACGCGGCGCACTGAGCCCCGCGTCTGACCACGCAACACCGCGCAACACTTTCACACGTCGCGCCGCGCAGATCTCCGATGATGCGAAGCTTCCCGACGCCTCTCACAAACCTGTTCCCGATGAAACGACTTTTCTGCGTGACCTTCGCCCTGCTGGGCGCCTACGTCTCGATCAGCGCTTCGGCGCAAGCCGACCTCGCCGCCACGGCGGCGAAGGAAACCGGCGCCGTCGTGACGCCGAGCGGCCTGGTGTACCGCGCGTTGAAGGTGGGCGACGGCGCCAACCCGGTGGCGACCGACGTGGTCAAGGTGCACTACCGCGGCACGTTCGCGAGCGGCGAGGAGTTCGACAGCTCGTACAAGCGCAACGAGCCGGCCGAGTTTCCGCTGGGCGGCGTGATCAAGTGCTGGACCGAAGGCGTGCAGCTGATGAAGGTGGGCGGCAAGGCCAAGCTCACCTGCCCGTCAGCGATCGCCTACGGCTCACGGGGTGCCGGCGGGGGCTTGATCCCGCCGAACACCCCGCTGCAGTTCGAGGTCGAGCTGCTGGGCATCGCGAAGCGCTGACGCGCGCCCCGCCAGGCCGGCCGGCCGATCACATCTTGTCGGGCTGCTGCACCTTCAGCTGGTTGTCGACGCTGACCACGCCCTTGACGTTCTGAGCCAGCACGGTCGCGTGCTCGCGCGCTGCGGTGCTCGGCGCCGTGCCCTTTAGCGCGACCTTGCCGTTGTCGGTGTCGACGTTGATCTTCAGGGCGCTCAGGCTCGAGTCCTTCGCGAGTTCGGTCTTCACCGACGTCGTGATCATCGCGTCGTCGACCTTGTCGCCTGCCTTCGCGGCGGCGTTGGTGGTCGCGTCCTTGGCCCTTTCCATGCCGGCCTTCGCGTCGGCGCCGGCGTCACGGGTCTTCTGCTCGGCCGTCGCAACCGCGTCGTTTGCGTTGTTGCGCGCGTCGGTCTGCTCGGTCTTGCTGCAGCCGGCCAGCGCGAGCGACGCGACCAGGGCACCGACCGCGGTCATGCCGACAACTCGGGTGTTGCGGGGGTTGTTCATGATGAATCTCCTCGTGTTGAGCGGGCCGGCGCCGCCGGCTCGATGGAAGAACCTCGCCGCGCATGCGCGAACATCGCGGCGGGAACGTGGCTCAACAGTAGGGGAGGTGCTGGCTCGGGTCAGTCGGCTGTGCGGTGCAATCGCTGTCGGACGGCACCGCTCGAGCCAGTGCGACCGGGACGACGTGCCCCGGAGCCACGTCGCGTGTCAGTGTGCGACCTGCACCATCGGGTGCGCGAACTCGCGGCCGACAACGGCGCGCGCGTACAGGTAGTTCTCGCGGGCGCGCTCGCTGAGCTGGTCGAGCGCGACACGGCCCTGCTCGTCGCACGGGAAGCTCAGCGCTCGGCCTTCGTGGAACAGCGACTGGAAGCGGATTTCGTAGGCGGCGTTCATCGTCGTTCATCTCCCTGGAGCAACGCGGCGTCGGATTGACCGCCGCTGAGCACAGTATCGGCATGTGACCGGGCCGGCGCTGTCAGGCCGCCACGCTGCCGCGTGTCAGCCAAGCACCATCCGCAGCGTCGGCTACCGAGCGGTGCGATGCTGCGGTGCAGCGCACCGACGCCGGCGCGCGGCGCTCGCCTACAGCGTCGGCGCGCACGCCCGCCCACAGTCGCCCGATGCGTTACATCCGCCTTCTTCCAACCTTCATCTTCCTCACGGCCGCGACGCTGCTCACCGGTTGCGGCGATGTCGCGACGTTGACGCTCGCCGACGGCATCGGCCCGCGGCCGACGCTGCCGGCACCGAAGCACACGCTGCTGCCGACCGTGAACGTCGCCACCGAGCGCGGCTGGCCGGCGGGCACCACGCCGGTCGCCGCGCCCGGCACCCAGGTCGCGGCGTTCGCGGTCGGGCTCGATCACCCGCGCTGGCTCTACACGCTGCCCAACGGCGACGTGCTCGTCGCCGAGACGAATGCGCCGCC
>DATMIN010000279.1:0-17893 GCA_035554275.1 Burkholderiaceae bacterium | reverse complement strand
GATCGAGCGCATCGCCGAGCTCGGCATCATCCGCAGCCGCAGCGCCGCGATCCAGGCGATCGCGCGCGCGTGGCCCGAGATCACGCCGCTGCTCGCGCCGGGCGCGCGGCCCGAGGCGCTGATCGAGCGGCTCTGTGCGCTGCCGGGTTTCGGCGCCTGGACGGCGCACTACATCGCGATGCGCGCGCTCGGCTGGCCCGACGCGTTCCCGCCGAACGATGTGGCGGTGCTGAAGGCGCTCACGCAGTGGCGCCGCGGCACCGCGACGACGCCGCGCGAGGCCGAGGCCCACGCGCAGGCCTGGCAGCCGTGGCGCGCGTATGCGGTGCTGCGGCTTTGGAATTCCCTGGAGAAGACGACACCATGAACACGACCACCGATTCGATCCGCAGCGCGTGCACCGCGCAGGCCACCGTCGCCACGCCGCTCGGCCCGCTGCTGCTTGCGCGCACCGCGCGCGGCCTGGCCGGCGCGTGGTTCGAGGGCCAGAAGCACCACCCCGGCGCGCTCGACGCGCCGCAGCGCCCGAACGACGCGCTGCTGCGCGAAGCGGCCGAGCAGCTGCACGCCTACTTCGCGGGCGACGCCGACACGTTCGAGCTGGCGCTCGACCTGCACGGCACGCCGTTCCAGCGCGCGGTGTGGCAGGCGCTGCTGGCGATTCCCGGCGGGCGCACGCGCAGCTACGGCGAGGTCGCCGCCGCGCTCGGCGCAGCCTCGGCGCTGCGCGCGGTCGGCGCGGCCGTCGGGCGCAACCCGGTCTCGGTGATCGTGCCGTGCCACCGCGTCGTCGGCCGCGACGGCTCGATGACGGGCTACGCCGGCGGCATCGAACGCAAGCGCGCGTTGCTCGCGCTCGAGCGCGTGCCGGTGGCGGCCTGATCGACGGCATGAAGAACCGCGACAGCGCCGAACTGGTCGCACTCGCCGCGCTGTGGGGCGGTTCGTTCTTGTTCATGCGCCTCGGCGCGGCCGAGTTCGGGCCGATCGCACTCGCCGCGGTGCGCGTCGCCGGCGCGGCGCTGTTTTTGATGCCGCTGCTGCGGTGGCGCGGACAGACCGACGTTTTGCGCCGCCACTGGCGCGCGATCGCGGTCGTCGGCGTGACCAACTCGGCGCTGCCGTTCGTCGCCTTCAGCTACGCGGCGCTGTCGATCAGCGCCGGGCTCGCGTCGGTCTTCAACGCGGCCTCGCCGCTGTTCGGCGCGCTGATCGCGTGGGCCTGGCTGAAGGACCGGCTCACGCCGCTGCAGGTGCTGGGCCTCGCGATCGGCTTCGCCGGCGTGCTCGGCCTGGCGTGGGAGCACGCCGGCTTCACGCCCGGCGGCTCGGGCTGGGCGACGCTCGCGTGCATCGCCGCGACGCTGTGCTACGGCTGGTCGGCGAGCTTCGCGAAGCGGCGCCTGGCCGGTGTCGCGCCGCTCGCGGTGGCGGCCGGCAGCCAGCTCTCGGCCGCGCTGGTGCTGGCCGTGCCGGCGCTGCTGTGGTGGCCGGCGCAGCTGCCCGGGCTCAACGCATGGATCGCCGTCGCGCTGCTCGCGGTGTTGTGCACCGGCTTGGCCTACGTGATGTACTTCCGCCTGATCGCGAGCGTCGGCCCGGCCAACGCGATCGCGGTGACCTTCCTGGTGCCGGTGTTCGCGGTGCTGTGGGGCGCGCTGCTGCTCGGCGAGGCGGTCGACGCGCCCATGCTGATCGGCTGCGCGGTGATCGTGCTCGGCACGGCGCTGGCGACGGGCTTCCTGCGCCGGCCCGCCGCAACGCCTTCGTCGTCGCGCGCGCCCGAGATCAGTTGAGCGAGGGGGACCTCGCAGAATTCGAGATCGAGATCGGGCGAGACAATCCATAGAAGCAGTTGATCGCGCGCACCACCTGCTCGTCGATTGCCATTTCGATTGCGCCGCTCACCACTGGGGCCATTGGGCACTGATCGTGTGGCAGCGACGTGGTGGCGATCTTCACGGAACCGGGCGCCGCGCCGGCCGGCGCCGGGGTTTTAGGGCGTTCTGCGGCTTGCGATTAAGATCGCGATCGTGGATCGCCTTTTAACGTCTGCAACGAACCCCCCTACCCATGCCCAACATCGCCTCCATCTTAAAAGCCGAAATCTCTCGCGTCGCCCGCAAAGAGGTTCGCGGTGAAACCACCGGGCTGAAGAAATCTTCGACCACGCATCGGTCAGAGATCGCCGCGCTGAAGCGCCGCCTGCAGACGCTGGAACAGGAACTGCGCCGCCTCGGCAAGGCCCGCGCCAAGGCCGCGCCGGCCGACGCCGCCGAAGACGCGCCGGAGCGCGCGCTGCGCTTCAGCGCCAAGGGCCTGGCGTCGCAGCGCAAGCGCCTCGGCCTCTCGGCCGCCGATTGCGGGCTGCTGGTGGGCGCTTCTTCGCAGTCGATCTACAACTGGGAAGAAGGCAAGGCGCGCCCGCGCGTCAAGCACCTCGCGTCGATCTCGGCGCTGCGCGGCATGGGCAAGAAGGAAGCCGCGGCGCGCCTCGAAGCCCTGCGCGCGCCGGCCGCCTGACGGCGCGCCCTCAGCCGGGCGGCGCGTAGACGACGCCGGCCTCCCCAGCCGGTCATCCGGCCGTAGACGAGCTTCGGGTTGCGCGCGCGGCACACCTCGGGCCCGAGGCCGAGCCGCTCGGTCACGCCGGGGCGAAAGCCCTCGATCAGTACGTCGGCGCGTTCGACGAGCGCGAGCACGGTCTCGATCGCGCGCGCGTCCTTCATGTTCAGCGCGATCGCGCGCCGGCCGCGATCGACGATGTTGTCGTTGCCCAGCAGCGCCGCGAGCGAACTGCCGCCGTCCGACGCGGGAATGCGGTAGACGCGGATCACGTCGGCGCCCATGTCGGCGAGCATCATCCCGGCGAGCGGGCCGGCCGCAGCGCGCGCCGGGCGCGCATCGAGTTCGGATTCGGTCATCTGTGTTCCCGCGAGGGTCGGCACGCCTCATTGTCGCGCGGCCGTGCGACAGTCGCGGCATGAGCAGCAGCAACGGCCCGCGCACCGACCCGCCACCCGAGCCGGTGCGCTTCGGCCAGGCGCTCGGGTACTGGCTCAAGCTCGGCTGCATCAGCTTCGGCGGCCCGGCCGGGCAGATCGCGCTGATGCACGAAGAGCTGGTCGAGCGGCGCCGCTGGATCTCGGAGCGGCGTTTCCTGCACGCGCTGAACTACTGCATGGTGCTGCCTGGCCCCGAGGCGCAGCAGCTCGCGACCTACATCGGTTGGCTGATGCACCGCAGCGCCGGCGGCGTCGCGGCGGGCGCGCTGTTCGTGCTGCCGTCGCTGCTGCTGCTCATCGCGCTGTCATGGGTGTACCTCGCGTTCGGCGCGCTGCCGGCGGTGGCCGGGCTGTTCTATGGCATCAAGCCGGCGGTGACGGCGATCGTCGTCGCGGCCGCCGTGCGCATCGGCTCGCGCGCGCTGAAAAACGGCTGGCTGTGGGGCATCGCGATCGCCGCGTTCGTCGCGATCTTCGCGCTCGACGCGCCGTTCCCGCTGATCGTGCTCGGCGCCGGCGTGATTGGCTATCTCGGCGGACGGATCGCGCCCGAGCAGTTCACCAGCGGCGGCGCGCACGACGCATCGAAGCAGGACTACGGCGCCGCGCTGATCGACGACGACACGCCGACCCCGCCGCACGCACGCTTCACCTGGAAGCGCTTCGCGATCGTGCTCGCGACATTCGCGCTGCTGTGGGCGCTCGGCATCGGCGCGCTCGCGCTCGCGTTCGGCTTCGAGGCAGTGCTGACGCAGATGGCGTGGTTCTTCACGAAGGCCGCGCTCTTGACCTTCGGCGGCGCGTACGCGGTGCTGCCCTACGTCGTGCAGGGCGCGGTCGACCAACACCACTGGCTCACCGGGCCGCAGATGATCGACGGCCTCGCGCTCGGCGAGACGACGCCGGGGCCGCTGATCATGGTCGTCGCCTTCGTCGGCTTCGTCGGCGGCTGGACCAAGGCGGTGCTCGGCGCCGACGCGCTGTTCGTCTCGGGCGCGGTGGCGGCCGCGGTCGTCACGTTCTTCACGTTCCTGCCGTCGTTCTGCTTCATCCTGCTCGGCGGGCCGTTCATCGAATCGACGCACGGCAACCTGAGGTTCACCGCGCCGCTCACCGCGATCACCGCCGCGGTCGTCGGCGTGATCGTCAACCTCGCGCTGTTCTTCGCGGTCCACGTGCTGTCGCCGGCCGGCCTCGCGGGGCGCTTCGAGTGGCCGGCGGCGCTGATCGGCCTGGCCGCCGGCGTGGCGCTGATCCGCTTCAAGGTCGGCGTGATCCCGGTCGTCGTCGTGGCGGGCCTGTGCGGCCTCGCGCTGCGCCTTGCGACCGGATGATCGGCGCGGTGCGCACGCTCGTCGCGTGCAGCTTGAGGATCTAGAAGGAAGGCGGCGTGTTGATCCACACGATCCGCGTCGTGTCAGTCCCCGGATTCCGATAGGAATGCGGCAGTTCGGAACGGAAGAAAAAAGTCCCGCCGGGGCCGATCGTGTAGGTGTCCTTCTCGACGGTCAGTTCGAACTGCCCCTCCAGCACGTAGCCGACTTCTTCGCCTCGATGCGACACGACACCGTTGCTCGTCCCGCCGGGACGCAGGGTCACGAGCAATCCCTCGAGCAGGCGTCCGTCGGTGTAGGGAATGAACACTTCGGCCTCGCTGTTCTCGGGATTGCGCAAGTTGCTGCGCCCAACAACGGGTCGCTCACCCGGGCGGGTCACGATGCACACGGTCTGCTCCGCCGGCGTCATCATGTTCGCGATGCTGATGTCGAGCGCCTTGCACAACCTGTGCAGCGTCGTGAACGAGGGATTCAACTGGTTGTTCTCGATGCGAGACAGCAGACTTTCAGAGCAACTGGCGAGTGCTGCCAGATCGCTCAACCGCAGCTTGCGCATGAGGCGGTAGTGCCGAAGCTGCACGCCAATGCGAGGCGCCCCTTCTTCAACACCCGCCGGCTCGGCAGGCGCACGTTCCGCGGCGACCGGTATGCGGGGCTTCGAGCGATTCGCGCGCTTGTTCGACACGACCACCTTGGGCTTGGATTTCGGAGCACTGGGCGGAGGGGTGAGCGGCATGCAAAGACACATTCATGGTGGTTGCGAGGCAGGGATCATAGCGACCTGAGGCGTTGCGAGCGCACCAAGTTGATCTGAACGGAAGAGCGATGCTCCCTGAGAAAGTAACTTGTGCACCGCAAAGTGGCGGACGTGGCAGTGATTTGGTCGATCGAGCGGGCACGCCGCTTGCGTATGTCTTGCTAATGACTCAAGTTACTTTACAACAATGAAGCTTCGCAACGGGCGTTCCTATATCGAGAGTCTTCGCGACGGCCGCGAGGTCTATATCAATGGCGAGCGCGTCGTCGACGTGACGACTCATCCGGCCTTCCGGCAGACCATTCGCTCGTTCGCCGCACTCTACGACTATCAGGCCGACGAAAAGAACCGCGAACTCATGACGATCGTGAGCCCGACCAGCGGCGGTCGTGTGAGCCGGGCCTGGGAGCTGCCCACCAACCTCGAGAGCCTCGTGCGCCGCCGCGAGGCTCTGACCGCTCTGGCCCGACTGCATCACGGGTTCCTGGGCCGGGCGCCCGATCACCTGGCCACGACCTTGAGTGCGATGCTGATGGGCATCGAAGTGTTCCGCCGCAACGGCGCCGACCGAGCCAAGGCGTTCGAGGCCTACTTTGAATACGTTCGCGACAACGACCTGTTCGTCACCTACGTGATCCAGAACCCGCAGGCTGACAAAACCGTCACCGCGTCCGGGCAGGCACGCGACCTCGTCGCGCGGATCGTCGCGCAGGACGAACATGGCATCACGGTTCAGGGAGCGAAGATGCTCGGAACCAGCGCCGTGATGGCCGACGAGCTGCTCGTTGCCAACATCCAGCCGCTGCAGCCCGGCGAGGAGCGCTACGCCTTCAGTTGTGCGCTGCCGGTCGCCACCAAAGGCTTGCGCTTTCTGTCGCGGCGCTCGTACGAGGAGTCGGCGACATCGGAGTTCGACTATCCGCTGTCGTCCACGCTCGACGAGAACGACGCCATCGTCTACTTCGACCAGGTCAAGGTCCCCTGGGAACGGGTGTTCCTGATCGGTGATATCGCTGCCGTGCGGCAGCAGTGGTCGGAGACGCCGGCACACGTGTACCAGAACTATCAGTCGCAGATCCGGCTGATGGTGAAGCTGCAGTTCCTCGCGGGGGTGGCGCGCAGGGTCGCCGAGACCACCAGCGCCATCAACATTCCGCAGGTCAAGGCTGCCCTCAGCAATCTTGCGGCCCAGGCCACGCTCGTCGAGTGCATGGTCTACGGAATGGAGGCAGCCGCCGTCTCGCTGGGCCCGTACGTGGTGCCGCCCGCCCATCTGCTCTACGCGGCGCAGATCTATTCGCAGGACATCTATCCGAAGTTCCTGCAATCCATCCGAGAACTCGCCGGCGGCGGGTTGATCATGTCGCCCTCGTCGGTGAAGGACTTCGCCCATTCCGAGCTGGCCCGAATGATCGACGAGACGCAGGTCTCGAGCGTCACCGACAGCGTCGGACGCGTCAAGATCTTCAAGCTGGCTTGGGATGCCATCGGCTCCGAGTTCGGATCGCGCCATCTCCAGTACGAGATGTTCTACGGCGGCGCCGCCTATGTGAACCAGGCGAACATGTTCCGCACCTTCGACTGGGAGGCGGCGCTCGGCGAGGTGGACCGGCGTCTCGACCGCATGGGCGCTCCCGACCGCTCCTCGCAACCGACCGCAGTGCCTTTCGGCGAGGCAGTGCTTCATGGCTGAGCACCTTCTACGCGCCACGCCGCCAACGGTGCACTGGGGCTTTCTGGACGGCGCGCTGCCCGCAGCGGTCGTGATCGACAGCGGCGATCGCGTCACGATCGAGACGGTCAACGGCCAGGCGCGCGACCTCATCGGGCTCGAGTTCCCGCTGTTGGCGGACCACGCCGAGATCCTGCGGCACTGTGCGCCTCGCCTCGGCCCGCACATCCTCACGGGGCCCGTGGGTGTGCGTGGCGCCGAACCCGGGGATGTGCTCGAGGTCCGCGTGCTGGATGTCCGGCTGCGCCAGAACTGGGGCTGGAATGCGATGCGGCCATTGCGCGGCAGCCTTCCCGAGGAATTCTGCGAGACACGGTTGCTGCACGTACCGATCGATCGCGAGCGCATGGTGGCGAGCCTGCCCTTCGGGGTGGAACTGCCGCTGCACCCGTTCTTCGGAATCATGGCCGTGGGACCGCGCAAGGCCTACGGCGCGGTGAGCACCATCGAGCCGCGCGAGTACGGCGGCAACATCGACAACAAGGAACTCGGCCCCGGCTCGCGCGTGTTCTTCCCGGTGCAGACGCCAGGCGCACTTTTCTCGGCCGGCGACGGGCACGCGGTGCAGGGCGATGGCGAGGTCAATCTCACGGCGCTCGAAACCAGCTTGACGGGAACCTTCGAGTTCCATCTTCACAAGGGCGCCACTCTGCGGCTGCCGGTGGCCATCACGCCGACGGATCTGATCACGATGGCCTTCCATGAAGACCTGGACGTGGCTGCACGAGAGGCCCTGCGCGAAATGATCCATCTGCTGCGGCACAGCCAGGGATGGCGTGCCGCCGACGCATACGCTTTCTGCAGCATGGCTTGCAACCTGCGCATCACGCAAATGGTCGACGGCAACAAGGGCGTTCACGCGATGGTACGCCGCGGCCTCATCGGCGACGTCACGCCGCAACACTTCCTTCCCGCTTGACCGGCCTCCTGCGATGCAAGTTCCGACCATCGACATTTCCCCCTTCATGAACGACCCTCGTGGCGACGGCCTGGTCCGGCGTGCCGAAGTGGCACGGCAATGGAACGAGGCCTACGCGACGATCGGCTTCGCAAACGTCGTCGGTCACGGCATTGCACTCGAGGAACTGCAGGCGATCCAGACGGCGGGGCGGTCGTTCTTCGATCTGCCGCTGGAAGAGAAGCAGCGCGCCAGCTTTGCGGGTGAGAAGCGCAGTCAGGGCTACTTTCAGCTGGGGCTGGAAACGGTCAACAAGGCGTTCGATGCGCGATCCGGCCAGGACGCGCCACCGGACCTCGTAGAGACGCTGACCTTTGCCTTCGCCGACTGGGAGCAGCGTACCGACCTGACGGCGTTCGAGGCGTCCATCTACCGCCCCAATCTCTGGCCGCAACAGCCGCTCGGGCTCGAAGCGCTGCTTCGTCGGTACCACGCGCAGGTGTCGAACATCGCGCGCGTGCTGATGGAGATCAGCGCCGCGGCGCTCGGTCTGCAGGCCGGCTTCTTCGAGCCGTACTACCGTCGCATGGCCACCTCGTTGCGGCTCGCGCACTATCCCGAACAGCCCACGGAGCCGAAGCCGGGGCAGTTGCGCTACGGGGCGCATACCGACTACATGGGCTTCACGCTGCTGCTCCAGGATGACGCGCCCGGCGGCCTGCAGGTGCAGGACACGGAAGGCCGATGGATCGATGCGCCGCCACTTGCCGGGGCGTTCACCGTCAACTGCGGCGACCTTCTGTCGCGGTGGACCAATGGACGCTGGCGGTCGAACATCCATCGCGTGGTCAATCCGCCGCGCGGCCTTCTCGGATCGTCGCGCCGGCTGTCGGTCGTGATGTTCACGGGGCCGGATTACGAGGCGCAGATCGAATGCCTTCCGACCTGCCGGTCGGAGGAGCATCCGGCTTCGTTCCCGCCGGTGCGCTGCTGGGATCATTTCCAGAGCAAAGTGAATGCGAGCTTGACGTGACCGACAGCCCGATGATCAAGCGCCGAGTGACCGCGCCGCACGCGGCGCCGTCGAAGCCCCTCTGCGTCACGAGCGAAGCGCTGCGCACGGCGATGTCGCGCTTCGCGACCGGCGTCACGATCGTCACGTGCAGCGCTTCGACCGGCGCCCAGGGCATCACGGCGACATCGTTCCAGTCGGTTTCGCTCGATCCGCCGCTCGTGTCCTTCTGTGTCGATCGGCGTGCGCTGAGTCTGGCGGCTTTCGAGCAGGCCCGTGTCTTCGCCGTGTCGGTGCTCGGCGCGCACCAGGAATATGTCGCCAGACGCTTTGCGCAACGCGGTGCAGACAAGTGGGGCGGCATCGACATCACGCAGGGTCACGACGGCGTACCCCTGATCGCCGGCGCGCTCGCCACCTTCGAATGCGAGATGCATTCGGTGCTGGACGGAGGTGACCACCGAATCATCCTCGGCCGGGTCTTGCGCACGACCCACGGCGAAGCGGCCCGGCCCTTGCTCTTCTTCGGCGGAAATATCACGAGACAGATCGCGTCCTGACAGCCAATCCATCGGTCCCACGTTCCTTCGTTCCACGCCACTTCAAACCTGGAGGTCATCTTGAAACTCAGCAGCATCAACCGGCGCGCCCTTCTCAAGGCCGCTTCTTCACTCAGTGTGGCGGGCCTTCCGCTGTCGTCGCTGGCCGCGGGCAGGAAGCTCAAGGTCGTCAGCATCTGGACAGGCCCGATCGACCAGCAGTGGAACAGCCGCACGCATGTCGCCTTGGTGGCCGCGCAGAAGCGTGGCGACGTGGAATACACGTGGGCGGAGTCGATCGCGACGGCCGATCTCGAGCGCGTGATACGCCAGCATGCGCAGCAGGGCTTCGACATGATCTTCACCGAGATCTATTCGATCGAGCGGCAGGCCAGGGCCATCGCAAAGGCGTTTCCGAAGACGGCCTTCATGGTCGGCTCCAGCCTGCCGCCGGCAGCACCCAACCTGTCGATATTCGACGACACGATCGAGGACGCCTCCTACCTGAGCGGCATGATCGCAGGCGGTCTGACCAAGAGCAACGTGATCGGCCTGGTGGCGGGCTATTCGATTCCGGTCGTCAATCGCCTGATGAACGGCTTCATGGAAGGCGCACGAGAGGTCAATCCGCAGGCCAAGTTCCTCGTCAGCTTCATCGGCAGCTGGTACGACCCGCCCAAGGCCAAGGAGACGGCCTTCGCGCAGATCGCCTCCAAGGCCGATGTCATCTACGCCGAGCGCACGGGCGCTGCCGATGCCGCCAAGGAACGCTCGGTCCTCGCCATCGGCGGCATCGTCGACATGCAGCCGCAGTTTCCCGAGACCGTGGTCGTCTCCGCGCTTTGGCGCATGGAGCCCACGGTGGACCGCGCCATCAAGAATGTGCAGGACGGCAGCTTCACCGCCGAGGACTACCGGCCTTTCAGCTCGATGAAGGCCGGCGGTGCCGTCCTGTCTCCGTATGGGACTTTCGAATCGAAGATTCCGCCAGCCCTCAAGGAGCGGGTGAAGAAGCGCGAGGAAGAAATCAAGACGGGCAAGTTCACGGTCAAGCCCGACGAAGCCGCTCCGAAATCGTCGGTCTGAAGCGATGCGCGATTCCTCGGGCGCGAAGAGCACCGCGCTGGCTTTCAACGGCATCACGAAACGGTTTGCCAACTTTCTTGCGAACGACCGGATCAGCCTGACGATCGGCCACGGCGAGATCGTCGCGCTGCTCGGAGAGAACGGTGCGGGAAAGACGACGCTGATGAACATCCTGTTCGGCCACTATCGCGCCGACGAAGGAAGCATCGAAGTGTTCGGGCAACCGTTGCCGCCAGGCTCGCCCAAGGCTGCACTCAAGGCAGGCATCGGCATGGTGCATCAGCACTTCGCACTCGCGGGCAACCTGACCGTGCTCGACAACCTGATGCTGGGCACCGAACCGCTGCACCATCTGCACAGCCGGCGGGCCGAGGCCCGGCGCAGGATCCAGACGCTTGCAGACGAACTTGCGTTCAAGGTCGATGTCGACGCCCGGGTCGGCGATCTGTCGGTCGGCGAACGCCAGCGGGTCGAGGTGCTGAAGGTCCTGTACCGAAACGCACGCACCCTCATCCTGGACGAGCCGACCGCCGTACTGTTCCCCGATGAGGCGAAATCATTGTTCGCCCTCCTGCGCAGGCTCGCCGAGCGCGGCCGGACCATCATCTTCATCAGCCACAAGCTGCACGAGGTTCTTGCCCTCGCGCATCGCGTCGTCGTGCTGCGGCAGGGGAAGCTGGTCGCGGACCGACCGGTCGCCGATACCAGCGCGAAGGAACTGGCCGAACACATGGTCGGTCGGGCCATCAAGCCGACGCTGTTGCCGCCTTGTGCGGCCGGGCAACCCGTGCTCGCGATGAAGGGCATCACGCTGAGCCGGCGCAACGGAACGGTTGCGCTCGACGGCATCAACCTCACGGTGCACGCGAATGAGATCGTTGGCGTGGCCGGCGTGTCGGGCAATGGCCAGAGCGAGCTGGCGTCGGTCGTCGAAGGCCTGTCGGCGCCCGACAGCGGCACACTGACCCTCTTCGGCGAGCGGGTGCGTCGCTTCGATCCCGCCGGAATGATCGCTCGCAACGTCGGACGCATTCCGGAGGACCGGCACCAAACCGGCGTGGCAGCCGCGTTGCCGCTCTGGGAGAACGCGATCCTGGAGCAGTACCGCATGCCGGCGTATTCACGCCATGGTTGGCGCCGCATCGCCGCCGCTCGACGCGCTGCCGCGCAGCTGGTGCGTGACTTCGACATCCGCTGCCCCGGCGAAAGCGTTCGTACCGCGCTGCTTTCGGGCGGCAACATGCAGAAGGTCATTCTGGGGCGTGTGATGTCCCGCTCGCCCCGCTTCATCGTGGCGAGCCACCCGACGCGCGGGCTCGACATCGGCGCGATCGAGTACGTGCACGAGAAGATCATCGCCGCGCGCATGTCCGGCGCGGGCATCCTGCTGATCTCCGACGACCTCGACGAGATCATGCAGCTGTCGGACAAGGTCATCGTGATCTACCAAGGACGCGCGAGTCAGGCGTTCGACCGTCAGGAACTGCGCATGGAAGAGATCGGGATGGCGATGACGGGCGGAGGCAGCCGTGCACATTGAAGCGCGTACCACCGGCCGCGGCCGGGCGTACATCGCGGCACCGGTCGCGGCCGTGGCAGCCAGTCTCGTGCTGTGCGGCGTGCTGCTGCTGGCGTCCGGTGCACCGCTGCTGACTGCGTATGCAAATTTGCTGCTGGGGGCGCTCGGCTCGCCGGCAGCTGTGGCCGACACGTTGACGCGCGCCACGCCCCTCGTATTCACGGGCCTGGCCGTGGCCGTCGCGTTTCGTGCGCGGCTCTGGAACATCGGCGCCGAGGGGCAGTTCTACGCGGGCGCCATCGCCGCCGTCCTCGCCGCCCAGCATGTGGTGACGTGGCCGCTCTGGCTGGCGCTGCCGGCCATCGGCTTCGCCGGCGCGCTGGCGGGCGGCATGCTCTTTCTCGTGGCGGTCGCGCTGAAGTACCGCCTCAACGTCGATGAGGTCGTGACGACCTTGTTGTCGAATTTCATCGCGCTTTTGCTGGTGTCCTTGCTGATCGACGGCCCGCTCAAGGACCCGCTCTCGATGGGGTGGCCGCAATCCATCCCGGTGGACGACTCGCTTCGCCTTGGCGTCGTGCTCGACGGCTCGCAGCTGACGTACGCCTTCGCCCTGGCCGGCGTCATCGCGCTGATCGTGTGGGTGTACGAAGCGCGCACGGTCTGGGGCTTCGAAAGCCGCGTGCTCGGGGTCAACGGCATGGCCGCGCGGTTCGCCGGCATGCCGGTCGGGCGCGTCACGGTGCGGGTGGCGCTCATGTCCGGCGGATTGGCGGGCGTGGCCGGGGTGTGCGAAGTACTCGGGCCGCGGGGATTCCTCGTGGCGGACATGTCGCCCGGCTACGGCTACACGGGCATCGTGGTGGCAACGCTCGCGCAGCTGCATCCGCTCGGCGTTTTCGCAGCCGCCATTTTCGTGGCCGCCATCTATGTCGGCGCCGACGCCATGAGCCATACGCTGAGCGTGTCGAACTACATCGCCGAAGTCATCGTCTCCGTGATGCTTCTGACGACGCTGGTTTCCTTGTTCTTCACCGAGTATCGGATCCGTCGTGGTTGACTGGCTCGGCCTGTTCCTCGACGCCTCGCTCTGGGTGTCGGCACTGCGGATTGCAACGCCGTTTCTCCTGGGCACCACCGGCGAACTGCTTTGCGAGCGCGTCGGCGTCATCAATCTCGGTATTGAAGGAATCATGACGGTCGGGGCCATGTCGGGATGGCTGGTGACGCTCATGACGAACCAACCGTGGCTCGGCGTACTGGCCGCCGCGCTCGCGGGGTTGCTGCTCGGTTTGATTCACGGCGCGATGACCGTGCTGCTCGGTCTGTCGCAGCATGTGGTGGGCATCGGCATCTCGCTGTTTGGCGTGAGCCTCTCGTCGTTTCTCTTCCGCACCGCGGTGCCGAATGCGGCCGGCGTCAAGATCTCGGCCTTCAAGCCGGTGGGGTTCGACTGGCTCGAAAAGGTGCCCTTCGTCGGCGCGATCCTCGCGCAGCAGACCGTGCTGACCTTCTTCGCCGTCGCGCTGTTGGCGGCGGTGGCTTACGGCCTCTATCGAACGCCCCTGGGCCTGGCTGCACGGATGGTCGGAGAAAGTCCCGAGGCCGCCGCCGCGCAGGGCATCAACATCGGCCGGGTTCGCATGGGAGGTGTCGCGCTCGGCTCGGTCTTCATGGGAATTGCCGGCTGCTTCCTGTCGCTGTCGGCGTTCAACACCTTCGTCATCAACCTCGTGGGGGGACGCGGATGGATCTGCATTGCGCTGGTCGTGTTCGCGTCGTGGAAGCCGGGCCGCATCCTGCTGGGCGCGTTGTTCTTCGCCTTCGTCGATGCCCTGCAACTGCGGCTGCAACAAGTCGTCCATGGCTTGCCGTACCAGCTGTTCCTCATGCTTCCCTATCTGCTCAGCATCGTGGTGCTGATCGGCGTATCGCGCCGCGCGCGTGCGCCTCAGGCACTGATGGTGCCGTATCGCAAGGGTCAGCGCTGACGCACCGGCCCACCCGTGTTCCAACCTTGTTCGACGCATGCACATCGATCACACGGCAAGCACCCTGCGGCCCCGCGATTTCGTGGGCTACGGCGAGACGACACCCGACCCCAAATGGCCCGGCAACGCGCGCATCGCGATCAACTTCAACCTGAACGTCGAGGGGGGCGGCGAGCGCTGCGTCACGGAGGGCGATGAGAGTTCGGAAGGCATGCTGAACGACATCGGCATGCCATGCCTGCCGCAGCTGCGCAGTCCGCTTTCGGAGTCGCAGTTCGAGTACGGATCGCGCAGCGGCGCCTGGCGGGTGCTGCGGCTCTTTCGCAAATTCGACATCAAGGTCAGCGTGCTCGGCGTGGTCGCGGCGTTGCAGCGCAACCCGGCATTGCTGCAGGCGCTGTTGCGTGATGGCCATGAGCTGGTCTGTCACGGCTACCGCTGGCTCGACTACCAGCAGATGCCTCTGGAGGAGGAGCGAGCACACGTCGATGCCGCCGTCGCGTGGATGCTGGCGCATTGCGGGCGGGAGCGTTTCGGCTGGATGACGGGTCGACCTGGCATCCACACGCGTTCGTTGATCGCCGCCACCGGGAAGATTCTCTATGACCGCGATGAACTGAACGACGAACTTCCGTACTGGACGCGCACTGAAGGGCATCCCCATCTGGTCATTCCCTACTCCTACGAAACCAACGACAACCGCTTCAACGAAAACAGCGGGTTCAGCACCGCGTCCAATTTCAGCGAATACATGATCGATGCGTTCGACACGCTTTACGAAGAAGGTGCGGATCGCCCCAAGCTTCTGTCGATCGGCCTGCATGATCGTCTCATCGGCCGGCCGGCGCGAATCAAGGGACTGGCCGATTTCATCGAATATGCGCGTGGGCATGACCGGGTCTGGTTTTGCACGGGTGCCGAGATCGCGGCGCACTGGCAAGCCAACTTTCCGCCTGCGGGCGACGCTGGGCCGCAGCGGTGAGCGAACGGGTCACGCTCGTCACAGGTGCCAATGGCTTCGTGGGGCGCGGCGTCTGCCGAGCGCTCGCCGCCACTGGCACAGCGCTGCTTGCCGCCGATATCGGATTCGATGTGGGCATGCCTGTCATCGATGGGATGCGCAGAGTCACCTGCAACGTGACCGACATCGATGCCGTCCAACGCTTGTTCGCGACGAACGCCATCGAGCGCGTCGTGCACGGCGGCGCGATATCCGGCCCGATGCTCGCCCGCGATGATCCCCACAAGGTGCATCGGGTCAACGCCATGGGAACGCTCCATCTGCTCGAATCCGCGCGCGTCCACGGCTCCCGCCGCTTCCTCTTGCTTTCGTCCATTGCGGCGTATGGCGATCATCCGACCCTGGCGCCCGTGGACGAACATGCGCCGCTGCTGGCCACGGAGCCGTACGGCGCGAGCAAGGTGGCAGCCGAGCGCTTCGCACTCAGCTACCGGGAGAGTTTTTCAATGGAGATCGCAGCCTTGAGGCTGGCCTCCGTCTATGGAGCAGGACGCCGCTCGCCGTGTCTTGTCCAGAGTCTGGTGGACGCCACCATTCCTGGCGCGAAACCGGTTCCGGTCAGCGCTTCCCCAGCGAGCATCCGGCAGTTGCTCCACGTCGACGATTGCGTCGACTCCATTCTCTGCGCCCTCGAGGCGCCGACGCTCGGACAATTCGCCTACAACATCGCAAATGGGGTCGTGAGCGAGAGCGATTTGCTGCGTCACGTCACAGACGCTTTTGGTCCTCCCGCAGTCGAAATCATCGACTCGCCGCGACTTTTCGACGGTCATCTGGGGCCTCTGACAACAGGCGCCGCCCGCCGTGATCTCGGGTTCCGAGCGCGCATTTCGGTGATGGTTGGTGTGATGCGACTGGATGCGACCGAAGGGTGACCTCGCCTTGCTGCCCAAGGACGGACAGCGCCCAGCTTCCGTCCCGGCAGGACAAGACTAGCGGCCGTGCGCACAACGTGTCACGTGCCATTCGTCAGCAGACCGGATGAGTTGGTCAATGTCTCGACAACCTCTCGAAGCAGGACGATACGCGCGAGAAACGCGTGGCGATCGTCACGCGCGCATCCTCGCGCTCTCACGGCGCGATCAGACGCGCCTGCTGGTCGATGGCATGACGGCAGCGAACGATCTCGGCCTGACCGATGCCGTGCCCGCGCGGGTCACGCTCTACTCCGACACGCGCCGCCGTTCCATCCAGCTCGACAAGCTGGTGATTGAGTTCAAGCTGGCTGCGGCGAGCCGCCTCTACTGGGCGGGGCATCCCTCAATGCGTGTCGTCCAGGCGTTGCACTGGCTCAAGGACACGCTGCCCGGCGACGGCGACCGCATCAGAAAGACGCTGGCGCGCCTTCTCAGCGATCCCAAACGCGGCGACAGCATCCGGAGTGATCTGACGCAAGGCTTCAGCGTCTTACCCGCGTGGATGCAACGCTTCCTGAGGACCATTCCGGGCTTCGACCCGATGCCACCCGCTGATCCCCCTGATCCGGCGCAGGCCGCCTCACGGCGCAAGCCCTCGCCCGCCCGCAGCACCCCGGCGGTGCCGCGATGAACACAGGCCTATGACGACGTGATCGCATCGAGCGATGCCGACAGAGGCGCGCTCTTCGTGGAAACCGCCGCGCGCCTCGGCACAGCCATGCAGAACGTCGAGAAGGACTTCTGGGTGTGCTGGACGCTCGACGCCTTGTTCAACGGCCTGGAGGCCGGAAGCCCCCGTCTGCTCTTCAAGGGCGGGACATCGCTCTCCAAGGCGTTCGATCTCATCTCGCGCTTCTCCGAGGACATCGACATCACGGTGTTCCGCGAAGACATCGGGCAGGCCGTCGATCCCGCAGAGCTTGAAGGGCTCAGCGGCAAGCAGCAACGCAAGAGGCTCGATGCCATCCGCGAAGCCTGTCAGGCCTTCTCAACCGTTCGCTGACAAGCCAGCTTGCGCAGCGCGTGATGCCGTCGGCCGTTGAAGCTGAACGGCTGAACGCACGTTCTGGAACAGGATCATCATCCTTCACGGCCTGCGGCAATGGCATGACCGGCGTGGCGTTCTGCGCCACGGCGGCCAGCGAGTCTCGCGTCACTACTACGATGCTCACCAGCTCATGCGCAACGAACGGGCAGCGCCGTGGCTCGGCAATCGTGCCCTCGCCGCGAACTGCGCGACGCACGCGCGGCTCTTCTTCGGCAGCACCGACCTCGGCCTGACAACCGCTGCGCATGGCGAGTTCACGCTGACACCAACGCCCGCCATGAGCGAAGCGCTGCGCGCCGACTACGTCGCCATGACGGGGATGATCTTCGGCGACGTGCCGCCTCTCGATGCCGTGCTCGCAAGCATCGAAGAGATCGAACGCCGCGTGAACGGGTGAGCTTGCCCCCGCTTGTCGCGGCCTGACCCGGCGCTCACGCGAGGGGGGTGTAAAGGGGGGTAGAAAGAAAAAACGGGCCGCGAAGGCCCGTTTTCCTTATGTGTTGGCGGAGTGGACGGGGCTCGAACCCGCGACCCCCGGCGTGACAGGCCGGTATTCTAACCAACTGAACTACCACTCCTCTGCGGCTTCCGCGGCGCCTCTCTCTTGGCGAGAGACAGGCGCTGCGCAAGTGCCACACAACTTGGCGTCCCCTAGGGTGTCTGAACAACCCCCCGTGACTGTCCGGTGGACCTCAGAGCCGATCGCGCTGTCGAAGCGCAAAGCGGCCTGAATCCGAGCCCGCGACTATACACCAGGGCGTCACCCACGCCCGGCCGGCTATGCTGCCGGCCGATCATGCCCCGCCCCGGCACGCCCTACCCTCCGAAGGTCACCCCGCGCGACGCGTGGACGCTCGATTTCATCGTAGCCGTGCAGTCGGCGAGCGACTTGCGCGAAGGCAAGTTCCTGAAGGCGATCGCGGATCAGCTCTACCGGCAGGACGGCGCCGCGATGACCGGCGACGAGGCCGCACGCGCCTGGCTGAAGCGCCGCGGCGCGAAGCCCTGATGCTCGTCGACCTGGTGCGCCT
>DATMIN010000278.1:0-5139 GCA_035554275.1 Burkholderiaceae bacterium | reverse complement strand
CTCGCCTTCCCAGTCCAGCGAGTCCGAGCAATGCGGGCGCAGGATGGGCTGGCCATGCGCCACCTGCGAGCGCCAGACGCGCAGGAAGATCGGCGGGAAGGCCGACAGTTCGCGGTCCAGGCCGGCGGCCACCACCTCGCGGTGATGGTCGTGGTAGTTGCGGATGGCGCAGACGATCTTCTCGGGCTGCGTGATCACCGGCAGGTAGCGGATGGCCTCCAGCGGGACGCTCGCTTCCACGGTCGCCGCGTCGGCCGCGGCCTGCGGCGTGCGCCCGGCGGCGATGTAGGACTGGAGGGTCGGGTACTGCGGATAGGCGCCGCCGAGATCGGCCACCCGGTGGCCCCGCACCGCCCCCCACGAGGCGCGGCCCTGGTATTCGAACGACAACAGTTTCATGGTGATGGAGTTTCCGAAGCGTGGCGTGATTCGCCGAATCGGGTGCTGCCGTGCGGCCTACTCGTCCAGCCGAATGTTGGTGTCTCGAATGATCTGCCCCCAGCGTTCGTATTCCTCGGACAGGAACTTCCTGAATTCGTCGGGCCCCAGGGTCGAGATGTCCAGCCCCAGGTCGGTGAACTTCTTCGCCACGGCCGGGTGCTTGAGCGCCGCGATCATCTCGTCGGAGATCTGCTGCACCACCGGCGCCGGCGTGCCGGCCTTGACGACCACGCCGAACCAGAGGATGTGGTTGATCTTGCCCAGGCCCAGTTCGGCCATGGTGGGCACGTCCGGGAACAGCGCCATGCGCTGGTGGGCGCGCACCGCCAGCGCGCGGATCTTGCCGTCCCGCACGAAGGGGCCGCTGGTCAGCACGTTGTCATGCAGAAGGTCGATCTGCCCGCCCATCAGGTCCACCAACGCGGGCGCCGAGCCCCGATAGGGCACGTGGTTGAAGTTGCCCTGGACCTCGCGCTTGAACAGCTCGCCGTAGATGTGGCCGCCCAGCCCGGTGCCCTGCGAGCCGTAGTTCAATCCGGTGGGGCGCCGCTTCGACTCCTTGACCAGATCGTCCAGGGTCTTGAAGGGGCTGTTGAACGGCACCACCAGGAACACCGGCACGTTGATCAGCCTGGCCACGGGCACGAAGTCTCGGCGGATGTCGTAGTTCAACTTGGCGTAGACATGTTGGTTGGTGACGAAGGGGCCCAGGTCGCCCAGCCAGATCGTGTGGCCGTCGGCGGGCTGCTGCTTGATGTAGGCCGCCGCGATCTGGCCGCCGCCGCCGGCCCGGTTCTCCACGACGACCGGCACCTTGAGTTTCTCGGTGAGCCTCTCGCCGATGGCCCGGGCCAGCACGTCGGAAGAGCCGCCGGCCGGGTAAGCCGAAACAATGGTGATGGGTTTGTTGGCCACCGGCCAGGCTGTGGCCGGCGCTGGCGTTTGCGATTGGGCTTGCGCCCCGCCGGCGGCCAGCAGGCCGCAGCAAAGCAGGCCCTTGGCGAATGCAAGGGCGGATGAACTTTTCATGTCGGTCTCCTTCATGTGATCTGGGTTCGCTGAAGCACTTGCTCGGTGTGGGCTCCGAGGGCCGGCGCCGCATGGCGATACTGAACCGGTGTCTTCGACAAGCGCAGCGGGCTTGCCACCGCCGGGGCGGTGCCGGTCACGGGGTGTGGTATGTCGATACGCAGGCCACGCGCCACCACATGGGGATCGGCGAACACCTGCTCCAACGTGTTGATGGGACCGCAGGGCACATTGGCTGCTTCCAGCAGCACGATCCAGTCGGCGGTTGCATTTTGCACCGTGGCCTGGCGCAGCAGCGGCACCAGGCTGGCGCGGTGCTCGACGCGCCCCGCGTTCGTGACAAAGCGCCGGTCGGCGGCCCATTCCGGGTGCCCCGCGACGCGGCAGAAGGCCGCGAACTGGCTGTCGTTGCCCACCGCCAGGATCATCTCGCCATCGGCCGTGGGGAATGACTGGTAGGGCACGATGCTGGGATGCGCGTTGCCCTGCCGGCGCGGCGGCTGCCCCGTGACCAGGTAGTTCTGCGCCTGGTTCGCCAGACACGAGACCTGCACGTCGAGCAAGGCCAGATCGATGTGCTGGCCTTCGCCGGACTGGTCGCGCCACGCCACCGCGGCCAGGATGCCGGCCACCGCGTGCAAACCCGTCAGCACGTCCGTCAGCGCGACGCCCACCTTCATCGGCCCGGCGCCGTCTTCGCCATCGGGCACGCCGGTCAGGCTCATCAGGCCACCCATGCCCTGCACCATGAAGTCGTAGCCCGGCCGCTGCGCGTAGGGGCCGGTCTGCCCGAAGCCAGTGATGGAGCAATAGATCAGGCGCGGATTCAGCGCCTGCAGACTGCCGTAATCCAGCCCGTACTTCGCCAGGCCGCCGACCTTGAAGTTTTCGATCAGTACGTCGGACTGCACGGCCAGGGCGCGGATCTGCCGCTGGCCTTCGGGCGTGGCCAGGTCCAGGGCCACCGACTTCTTGTTCCGGTTGGCACACAGGAAGTACGCCGATTCGACATCGCCGCCTTCGGCATCGCGCAGATAGGGCGGCCCCCAGCCACGCGTGTCGTCGCCGCGCTCGGGGTGCTCGACCTTGATCACTTCGGCGCCCAGGTCGGCGAGCATCTGGCTGGCCCAGGGCCCGGCGAGCACGCGCGACAAGTCCAGCACCTTCAGGTGCGACAGCGCGCCGCCTGGTGGTGTGCCCTGGGGTGGGGGGTCGGCGTTCATGACGAGAATGGGCCTTCGGCCTCCGTTTGAAATGCGATGCAAGCACTTCGGCCCGCGTCCGGAGGCACTTTAGGCGGAAGGCGGCTCGGAGAGCAACCGACTTGTTTTCACCAAGTTGTGCAAGACTTGCACTCCGAGAATTCATCGGGGCCGTCATGCGACGCAAGATTCCCAGCACCGGCGCGCTCAGCGCCTTCGTTGCCGCCGCCCGCCATTGCAGCTTCACGGAGGCGGCGTCTGAGTTGTCCTTGACCCAGAGCGCCGTCTGCCGGCAGATCGCCGGCCTGGAGGGCTTCCTGGGCCTGAAGCTCTTTCGCCGCTCACGCCGCGGCGTGCTGTTGACCGAGGCCGGCGTGGCCTACCACCGCCAGGTGGCGCGCAACCTCGAGCAGATCGAGCGCGACACGCTGGACCTGATGACACGCCGCGGCCGCGGCGGCACCTTGGAGCTGGCCGTCGTGCCGACCTTCGGCACCCGCTGGCTGCTGCCTCGGCTGGCCGGCTTCGCGCGCGAACACCCGGACATCACGCTGAACCTGTCCAGCCGCACGCGCCCCTTCCTCTTCGACGACACGGCGCTGGATGCGGCGATCTACGCCGGTGACGGCAACTGGCCCGGTGCGGTGACGACCCACCTGATGCCCGAGCGCCTGGTGCCCGTGTGCAGCCCGGCGCTGATCGCGCCGCGCAAGCGGCTCACGCCGCAGCAGCTGGCGCAGCTGCCGCTGCTGCAGCAGAGCACGCGCCCCTATGCCTGGCGGCAGTGGTTCGAGTCCGTCGGCCACCTGCCGGGCAACGAACTCGCGGGGCCTCGCTACGAGCTGTTCTTCATGTCGCTGCAGGCCGCGACCGTGGGTCTGGGCGTGGCCCTGGTTCCCGAGTACGACCTCGGCGACGACCTGGCCGCGGGCCGCCTCGTGATCCCCGTGCGGCATCTCTGCCCGAGCGACCGCGCCTACTACCTGTCGACCCCCGAACGCAAGGCGGGCAATCCGTCGCTGGAGATCTTCAGGGCCTGGCTGATCGGCGAAATGGGGGCGTACAAGGAAACGGCGAAAGTTCGGCGTTCGACGAGGCCGTGAGGTGGCTCTGAGTCGCTCTCATGGCTGATGGTGGCTGAGGTAGTCGCCGACGCAGGTTTCGAGGATGCCGTCGGTGGCGCAGGCACACGCCCACGGCGTGGCGGACTATTGGACCAAGCCGCTGGACTTCGATCGCTTCCTGGCCGACATGCAAAGGCTGCTGGCGACGTAGCGCCCGTGAGGGACTCACATCGATCGAGTCCCGGCCGGGCGGGTGACTTGCGTGCCCCGCTACACCGGCATCAGCGTCACCGCCGCGCCGCTCAGCACCGCGTTGCCCGAGAGCGGATCGCGCGCCTCGATGTCGAGCAGCGCGTTGAGGTTGGCGCCGGGCCGCTGCGCCGCGAGGCCGAGCCGCGCGCCGGGCAGGTCGTGCCCCCAGCCGTGCGGCAGGCTGATGACGCCGGGCATCAGGCTGTCGCTCAGCTCGACGGTGACCTCGACGCTGCCGCCCGGGCCGGTCATGCGCGCGGGCGCGCCGCCGGCCACGCCGCAGCGCGCCGCGTCGTCGGGGTGGACGAGCGCGGTGCCGCGGAACGGGCCCTTCGCGAGCAGCGGCAGGTTGTGCATCCAGCTGTTGTTGCTGCGCACGTCGCGGCGGCCGATCACGGCCAGTATCGGCGCCGCGGCGTCGAGGTCGGCCCACGCTCTGGGCAGGTCGGCCAGCAGCGGCGGCGGCGCGAGTTCGATCTTGCCGCTCGGGGTGCGCAGCACTTCGGGCACGCGCGGCATCAGCGGGCCGAGGTCGATGCCGCGGCCGGCTTCGGAAGCGGCCCGCACCTTGTCGAGCGTGAGCCCGTCGGGCTTCGCGCCGAACCGGTCGCCGTAGGGCCCGCCGCGCAGCGCCAGGTCGACCAGACGTTCCGGGCCCTTGCGATTGCCGAGCGCCTTCAGCACCAGCGGCGCGTTGTCGCCGGCGAGCTTGCGCACCTCGTCGGCGACCAGCGCGTCGTCGAGCGCGATCACGTCGGCCTGCGCGCCCAGGCCCCTGGCGATGGCGGCCAGGCGCAGCAGCGTCTGCCACTCCGGTGGCACCGTCGGCTCGAACACCGGGCCGCTGAAGCGCGCGTGGTTGCGGAACGAGAACTGCGGGAAGGCGACGTCGTAGTGGCTGTCTTCGAGCGCGCTCACGCCGGGCAGGATGACATCGGCATGGCGCGTGGTCTCGTTGCGGTAGATGTCGACGCTGACCATGAACTCCAGGCTCTCGAGCGCCGCGGCCAGGCGCGCGCCGCCGGGGGCCGAGAGCACCGGGTTGCCGGCCACGGTGATCAGCGCGCGGATCTGCCCCGGCCCCGGCGTCTCGATCTCTTCGGCCAGGCAGGTCATCGGCAGCTCGCCGAAGATCTCGGGCGCGCCGCTGA
>DATMIN010000277.1:0-3670 GCA_035554275.1 Burkholderiaceae bacterium | reverse complement strand
CGGGCTCGGGATCGCGTCGCGCTTGCCCGGCAGGTAGTCGTACCAGCCGGCGCCCGTCTTCTGGCCGTAGCGGCCCAGCTCGCACAGCAGGTCGGCGCTCTTGCTGTAGCGCATGTTGGGCTTCTCGACGTAGCGGCGCTTGCGGATCGCCCAGCCGATGTCGTTGCCGGCCAGGTCGCCCATGCGGAACGGGCCCATGGCGAAGCCGAACTTCTCGATCGCCTTGTCGACCTGCTGCGGCGTGGCGCCCTCGTCCAGCAGGAAGCCGGCCTGGCGCGAGTACTGCTCGATCATCCGGTTGCCGATGAAGCCGTCGCACACGCCCGAGACGACGCAGGTCTTCTTGATCTTCTTGCCGATCGCCATCACGGTCGCAAGCACATCCTTCGCGGTCTTCTCGCCGCGGATCACCTCGAGCAGCTTCATCACGTTGGCCGGGCTGAAGAAGTGCATCCCGATCACGTCCTGCGGGCGCTTCGTGAACGCGGCTATTTTGTTGACGTCGAGCGTCGAGGTGTTCGACGCGAGGATCGCGCCGGGCTTCATCACCTCGTCGAGCGTCTTGAACACCGTCTCCTTGACGCCGAGATCTTCGAACACGGCTTCGATCACGAGGTCGGCGTCCTTCAGATCCCCATGGTTCAGCGTCGTGCTCAGCAGCGCCAGGCGGGCGTCGAGCTTGTCCTGCTTGAGCTTGCCCTTCTTGACCTGCGCCTCGTAGTTCTTGCGGATGATGCCCAGCCCCTTGTCGAGCGCCTCCTGCTTCATCTCGAGCATCACGACCGGCAACCCGGCGTTCAGGAAGTTCATCGCGATGCCGCCGCCCATCGTGCCGGCACCGATCACCGCCACCTTGTTGATCGCGCGCACCGGCGTGTCGGCCGGCACGTCGGGGATCTTGGCTGTAGCGCGCTCGGCCGTGAACGCGTGGCGCAGCGCCTTGCACTCGGGCGTGAACATCAGCGCGGTGAAGATCTCGCGCTCGAGCTTCATGCCGGCGTCGAACGGCAGCCTCAGCGAGGCGGCGACGGCCTCGACGCACTTCAGCGGCGCCGGGAAGTTCTTCGCCATGCCGGCGACCATGTTCTTGACGAACTGCACGTAGGCGTCGGCGTTCGGGTGCGTGGCCTTCAGGTGGCGCACCAGCGGCAGCGGCTTCGCGCCGCTCGCGTGGGCCGCGGCCACGTCGGCGGCCAGCGCGAGCGCCTCGGCCATCAGGTCGCCCTCGGCGAGCTGGTCGAACAGCTTCTGGCCCGGCGCCTGCGCGAGCAGCTCGCTCATGACCGGCTCGCCGCTGACGATCAGGTTCATCGCGGTCTCGACGCCGAGCACGCGCGGCAGCCGCTGCGTGCCGCCGGCGCCCGGGATCAGGCCGATCTTGACCTCCGGCAGCGCCACCGCGGTGCCCTTCGCTGCGATCCGGTAATGGCAGCCGAGCGCGAACTCGAGGCCGCCGCCCATGCACACGCTGTGGATCGCCGCGACGATGGGCTTGGTCGCCGCCTCGAGCAGCAGGATCACGCTGAGCAGGTTCGGCTCGGCCAGCACCTTCTGCGAGTCGAACTCGCGGATGTCGGCGCCGCCCGAGAACGCCTTGCCGGCACCGGTGATCACGATCGCGTCGACGGCCGCGTCGGCCTGCGCCCGCTCCAGCCCCTGGACGATGCCCAGCCTGGTCGCATACCCGAGGCCGTTGACCGGCGGGTTGTCCAGCGTGATGACCGCGACGCGGCCGCGAGTTTCGTAGTTGGCGCTCATGCGTGGACTCTCCAGAGCAGGGTCGGCAAAAAAGAACGATCGTTCGATTCTAGGTCGGAGAGAAAAAAAGGCGCTGTCTCACCCGTGACAGCGCCTCTCGAACCGTCGGTTGGGGCAGCTCAGAAGGTGTGAATGAATCCGGCGTGCCCGAGCGGGCCGCCACATCGTGCCCAATCAAGGCGCAAAGCACAGCCGTAGCTCGGGCTACGTCGAGCATTTGCAACGCCGAGTGGGCGCGATTTGGCGGAACGAGCGGGCATGGTGGGTTCGTTCACACCTTCTCAGACTTCGAGCCACTCCTTGCGAATATAGGCGTCGGCGCGCAGCGCGGCGGGCGACCCCTCGAAGACGATGCTGCCATGGCCCATCACGTAGCAGCGCTCGGAGATTTCGAGCGCGATCGTCAGCTTCTGCTCGACCAGCAGCACCGAGACACCGCGCTCCTTCAGCGTCTTCAGGTACTGCGCGACCAGCTCGACGATCTTCGGCGCCAGGCCCTCGGTCGGCTCGTCGATCATGATCAGGTCGGGGTCGCCCATCAACGTGCGGCACAGCGTGAGCATCTGCTGCTCGCCGCCCGAGAGCACGCCGGCCTCGGTGTGCTGGCGCTCCTTCAGGCGCGGAAACATCGTGTACATGTCGTCGAACGACCAGCGCGGCTTGGGCCTCGCCCGGCCGCCGCGCTTCTCGCCGAGCATCAGGTTCTGCTCGACCGTGAGCTTCGGGAAGATGTCGCGGTTCTCGGGCACGTAGCCGATGCCGCGGTGCGCGATGTCGAACGCGTGGTGGCCGAGGATCTCCTGATCGCGGAACCTGATCGAGCCGGCGCCGTGCACCAGGCCCATGATCGTGCGCACCGTGGTCGAGCGGCCCGAGCCGTTGCGGCCGAGCAGCGCGACGATCTCGCCCTCGCCGACACGCATGTCGACGCCGTGCAGGATGTGGCTCTTGCCGTAGTAGGCGTGCAGTTGATCGAGCTGAAGCATGTCAGTGATCCATGGCGCCAAGCGCCTTCCGCGACGGACGAAACGTTGCGGTGATTTTGGGCGCCTGCGCTCGGCCCGAAGCAGCCGGAACAGCCTTTACCGCAGAGGTGCGGAGGACGCAGAGGAAACGCAGAGGAAGTCCTTGAAGTTCTCTGCGGAAACTCCGCGCCCTCCGCACCTCTGCGGTGAATGACTTCAAAGGGCCGCCAGCGGCCACACCCTCACAGCTCCATCCAGTGAGTTTCATCCTAGTGCCCCGCCCCAGCCGCCTGCGCGTCGGCCAGCACCGAGCCGAGATAGGCCTCCTGCACCCGTACGTTGGCGCGTACCGCCTCGGGCACGTCGAACGCGATCACCTCGCCGTAAACGAGCACCGCGATCTTGTCGGCCAGGCCGAACACCACGCCCATGTCGTGCTCGACGGTCAGCAGCGTCTTGCCGACCGTGACCTCGCGGATCAGCTCGATGAAGCGCGCGGTCTCGCTCTTGCTCATGCCGGCGGTCGGCTCGTCGAGCAGCACCACGCTCGCGCCGCCGGCGATCGTGATGCCGATCTCGAGCGCGCGCTGCTCGGCGTAGGTGAGGTTCATCGCCAGCGTGTCGCGCTTGCGCTCGAGGCGGATGTCGCGCAGCAATTGCTCGGCGCGCGCGTTCGCGTCGTCGAGGTGGGCGAGGAACTTCCAGAACGCGTAGCGGTAACCCATCGACCACAGCACGCCGCAGCGCAGGTTCTCGAACACCGACAGGCGGCCGAAGATGTTGGTGATCTGGAAGCTGCGCGCCAGGCCCTGGCGGCTGATCTCGTACGGCGCCAGGCCGTCGATGCGCTGGCCGTTCAGCAGGATCTCGCCCGAGGTCGGCCCGAAGCGCCCGCTGATCAGGTTGAACAGCGTCGACTTGCCGGCGCCGTTCGGCCCGATGATCGC
>DATMIN010000276.1:0-4230 GCA_035554275.1 Burkholderiaceae bacterium | reverse complement strand
TCGACGCTCGGCGCCGACCTCTCGGTGCACGCGCTGACGAAGTACCCGTCGGGCGGCGGCGATGTGCTGATGGGCTCGGTCACGACGCGCGACCCGGCGCTGCACCTGAAGCTGAACGCGACCCACATGCGGATGGGCTGGGGCATCGGCGCCAACGACGCCGAGACGGTGCTGCGCGCACTGCCGAGCCTGGCGCTGCGCTACGCGGCGGCCGACCGCGCCGGCCGTGCGCTCGCGCGCTGGTGGGCGCAGCGGCCCGAGGCGGCACAGGTGCTGCATCCGGCGCTGCCGGGCTCGCCGGGGCACGAGCACTGGCAGCGGCTGTGCACGCAATCGGCCGGGCTGTTCTCGGTGGTGTTCGACGCGCGCTATCGCGCCGAGCAGGTCGACGCCTTCGTCGATGCGCTGAAGCTGTTCCGGATCGGCTTCTCGTGGGCCGGGCCGGTGAGCCTCGCCGTGCCGTACGACCTGGCGGCGCTGCGCGGCCCGTCGTCGCGGCGCGGCACGCTGGTGCGCTTCTCGATCGGGCTCGAAGCGGTCGACGACCTGATCGCCGATTCGCAGCAGGCGCTCGCGGCGCTCGACACCTGAGCAGCGCGCGCGTCAGGCGCGCGGCGCGAGCCGCATCCGCAGCCCCACCGGCGTCATCGTGAACGCCATCCGTTCAGCGGCCTCGCCGCCATTTGGCGTGTCGACCGCGACGATGTCGAAGTGGTTCAGCAGCGTCGCCATCGCCAGCCGCATCTCGAGCAGCGCGAGGTAGCGGCCCGGGCAGACGCGCGGGCCGGCGCCGAACGGCATCGACACGCGCTTGGCCGACGCCGTGCCGGCCGCGTCGGCGTCGCCGAGCCAGCGCTCGGGGCGGAACTCGAGCGGCTGCGGGAAGTGCTTCTCGCTGACGCTGTCGGCGCGCATCACGCACCACACGCCGGTGCCGGCCGGCACGCGCACGCCGGCGACGATCGTCTCGCGCAGCGCCTCGATCACCTGGAACGGCGCGACGGGCTTGAGCCGCATCGTCTCGTGCGCGCAGGCCTCGAGGTAGTCGAGCGAGGCGAGCGCCTCGGGCGTGAACTCGGCCGCGTCGAGGCCGAGCGCGCGCACCTCGGCCTGCGCGCGCTGCAGCGTGTGCGGATGGCGGACGAGCAGTTCGATCATCCACGCGAGCGTGTTCGCGGTGGTGTCTTCGCCGGCGAGCAGCATCGTCAGCACGTTGCCGGCGACGTCGCGGTCGGTCAGGCCCGACTCGCCGGCGTCGGCCGAGACGATCATCGCCTCGAGCAGGTTCGGCGGCTGCCCACGGCGCGCCGGGTCGGCGGCGAGGCGTTCGCGCGCCGCGGCGATGAAGCCGGCGATGGCGTGGTCGACGGCGATCACGCTCGCCTCGAGCTGCCGGTCGGCGGCGCGCGGGAACCAGCGCCACCACGGCACAAACGTGAACACGCGCTCGTACAGCGCCGGGAAGATCTTGTCGAGGTGCTGCTGGATCACCTCGTCGTCGGATTCGAGCGTGTTGACGTCGGCGCCGAACGCCAGCCCGGCGATCGCATCGACCGTGAAGCGCATCAGCTCGGGCTGCAGCTCGATCGCTTCACCGGCTGCGGCGGCGCGCTGCCAGCGGCCGCGCAGGCGCTGCGCGACCTTCAGCAGCGCCGGGAAGTAGGCCTTCACGTGGCCCGGGTCGAAGCCGGCCATCACCATGCGACGCTGGCGCTTCCAGGCCTCGCCGTTGGCGCCGAACACGCCGGGGGTCAGGCCGATCTCGGTGCCGATCTCCTCGAGCCGGCGGGTGCGGCGAAAGCCGTCGGGGCGATCGCGCAGCGCGGTCGCCACCGCCTCGTGATCGGCCACTGCGAGCAGGGTGCGCCGCCCGAGGCGGAAGCGGAACACCGGCCCGAACTCGCGCGACCATTCCTCGACCTGCTGGTGCAGCCGGTCGCGGTCGATCTGCAGCGCGTTGCCGACGATCGGCCAGCCGCGCGGGCCGGGCAAATCGGCAAGATTGCGCGGGACAACGGCATCGACGGTGGCGGTCAGCGAGTCCATGCTTTGTTCTCCCGTCGTCAGGTCTTCGAGGTCGGCTTCGACGAGACCTTGTGCCGCATCAGCCGGCCCTTCTCACGGTCCCAATCGCGCTTCTTCTCGGTGTTGCGCTTGTCGTGCTCGGCCTTGCCCTTGGCCAGGGCGATCTCGGCCTTCACGCGGCCGCCCTTGTAGTGCAGGTTCAGCGGCACCAGCGTGAAGCCCCTTTGCTCGACCTTGCCGATCAGCCGCTTGATCTCTTCCTTGTGCATCAGAAGCTTCTTCGTGCGGTCGGCCTCGGGGCTGACGTGCGTCGAGGCGCTGCGCAGCGCGTTGATGCGGCAGCCGATCAGGTAGAGCTCGCCGTCGCGGATCACGACGTAGCCATCGGTCAGCTGCACCTGGCCGGCGCGGATCGCCTTGATCTCCCAGCCCTGCAGCACCATGCCGGCCTCGTGGCGCTCCTCGAGGTGGTAATCGAAATGGGCGCGGCGGTTTTCGGCGATGGACATCGAGGGTTCGGGCGGCCGGAGTGGCCCCTACAATTTCTGCATTGTATGAAGCACGTCAACAAGTCGGTCCTGCTCGCGCATTCGCCGCATCAGATGTACGCGCTCGTCACCGCGGTGCAGGACTACCCGGCATTCCTGCCCTGGTGCGAGCGCGCCGAGGTCTTGCAGACGCATGCCGACGGCGTCACCGCGCGGCTGCACCTGTCGTACCTCGGGGTGCGCCAGGCGTTCACGACGCGCAACGAGCACACGCCCGACGAGCGCGTCGTGCTGCGCCTGGTCGACGGCCCGTTCTCGGTGCTCGAGGGCAGCTGGAGCTTCCTGCCGGTGCCGGCCGGCGCGGGCCCGACTGCGCCGGCCTGCAAGATCGATTTCTCGCTGCGCTACAGCTTCGCGAATGCGGCGCTCGAGGTGCTGATCAGCCCGGTGTTCGATCGCATCGCGAACACCTTCGTCGATTCGTTCGTGAAGCGCGCGGAGCAGGTTCATGGCGCACGCTGACGCCGATCTCGGCGCGCTGTTGAACGTCAGCGTCGTCTACAGCCCGCGCGCCGGCGAGGTCGACGAGGTGCTGCTGCGGCTCGCGCCGGGCGCGACGGTGGCCGACGCGGTGCGCGCGAGCGGCCTGCAGGAACGCCACCCGCAGGCCGGGCTCGACGCGCTGCCGGTCGGTGTGTGGGGCACGTTCTGCCAGCGTGGCGACGCGCTGCGTGATCGCGACCGGGTCGAGCTGTACCGGCCGCTGAAGGTCGATCCGAAGGAGGCGCGGCGGCGGCGCCAGCAGGCGCAGCGCGCGCCGAAGAAGGGTTGACGCGCGCGGGGCGCTACTTGCAGTCGGAGGCGATCGCGGCGCGGGCGCGCTGCGATTCGGCCGTGCGCACGGTGTCGTCGAGGATCTCGCGCTCGCCCTTGTCGTTGACGCGTGCGATCCGGATGCCGCTGTCGAGCGTGCGCAGCGAGGCCTTCGCGCGGTCGCAGTTTTCGGCGCGCTGCGCGGCGACCTTCGCCTCCTCGGCCTTCTTCTTGTTCTCGGCCTCCTGCTCGGCCTGCTTGCGCTTGGCCTCGAGCTCGGGGTCGGACGCACGCGACGCGATCAGCGGGGCGGCCGCAGCGGCCGACGCGCCCGAGGCGGGCAACGCCGCGCGCCGCGGAGTGGCGTTGGTGCTCGGCTTCTGCAGGATGTCGGCCTCGGGCGTGCCGGGCGGCGGCGGCAGGTCGCTGTACTGCGTCTGGCCGCGCTTGTCGCGCCACTTCCACTGTGCCGCGGCTGGCAGCGCCAGCGCCAGGCCGAGCAGGGCGGCCGTGAGGGCAATCGTCCAGCGGGGCATGGCGCGCATCCGTGAAATTGTCATGGCCGGCAAGTGTATGCCTCGGCCCGCCAAGGCTCCAAGCGCGCGGCACCAAAGCGTGTCGTAGTGCGCGCCTCCGTATAATTTGCTTTTGCGTCAGGAGCCGTTCCCCATGCGCCTACTCGGCAAAGCGCTCACCTTCGACGATGTGTTGTTGGTGCCGGCCTTCTCCCAGGTGTTGCCCCGCGACACCAATCTCTCCACCTCCCTCTCGCGCAACATCCGGCTCAACCTGCCGCTGGTTTCCGCGGCGATGGACACGGTCACCGAAGCGCGCCTCGCGATCGCGATCGCCCAGGAGGGCGGCATCGGCATCGTGCACAAGAACCTCAGCGCGCAGCAGCAGG
>DATMIN010000275.1:0-5107 GCA_035554275.1 Burkholderiaceae bacterium | reverse complement strand
GCGAAGCGGTAGCGGTCGGCGCTGAGGTTCAGCATCGGCCCGTTGGCGGGCAGGCGCGCGGCGAGCGCGTGCACGTCGGCGAGGTACTGGCGGCGCGACAGCGCGCGGCCGTCGCGCCAGGCGAGCGGCGCGTCGAGCCCGGCGCCGGCGATCAGCGCCTCGCGCAGTGGCGTCATCGCGCCGGGCCGTGGCGCGCGGCGGGCGGCTCGGGCGCGCCGTGCAGGTAGGAGCGCACCGCGTCGGCGATGCTGGTGCGCTCGAACTCGGGGTGCAGCCAGTAGCGCAGCAGGTACTCGGCACCGAACATCACGCCGACCGAGAGCGGCGACAGCAGGTTCGCGAACAATGCCCAGGCGTCGAACGACGCGAGCGCGAACAGCACCAGCGAGACGCCCGCGACGGCGACGAAATAGAGCGTCCACGCCAGCGTGCAGTGGCGCGTGTACAGCGCCATCGCTGGCGTGAACTGGCGGTGCACGCGGCGCGCCAGCGCGGTGATCAGTGGCGCGTGGCCGGCGCGCAGCGTGCTGCCGAACACGACCGCGAGGAACAGGTTCATGCCGGCGTGCTGCGCCAGATACAGGCGCTGCGGCGCGACGGGCACGCCGAGCAGCGCCTGCCCGCACAGCAGCGCGAGCAGCAGCGCCGCGCCGGCACCGAGCCAGCGCTGGCCGGCACGCCACGCACCGAGCGCGATCACGCCGAGCATCGGCCCGAGCACGCCGACCACGTTCCACGCCGACGCCTGCGCGCGCGTCATCAGCCAGTGGCACAGCAGCACGTAGGCGCCGCCGAGCAGCGCGCCGGCGGCGAGGCGGAACCCGAAGCGGGCGGACATCGCGCGCCGCTCAGCCGACGCGGTGCGCGGCGATGTGGTCGGTCAGGCTGGCGAGCGAGGTGAAGATGCGCACGTTGTCCTCGTCGTCGGAGCGCAGCTGGAAGCCGTAGCGCTGCGAGACGACCAGCGCGACCTCGAGGATGTCGATCGAGTCCAGGCCGAGCCCCTCGCCGTACAGCGGCGCCTGCGGATCGATCGTCTCGGGGGCGATGTCGAGGTTCAGCGCCTCGACGAGGAGGGCGGCGACTTCGCGTTGGAGGTCGGTCTGGGCGATGGTCATTCAGACAATCTTAACAAAGGCCATGCGGTGGACAGGGCAGCACAGACCCGCGCTGCGGGCCGCGCCGTGTGCTTCGTCGCGGTGCCGGGATGGCCGCCAAATGCCGACCGGACGCCGGGGCATCGTCCTACGTTCGATCCTGCGACGGCCGCGATGATCTGGGAACGTTTTCCCGAGAACGCGGCTGCGGCTGCGATCGAGGGTCGATCCACTTTCGTCCAGGAGACGGCATGACCTTGATACTGAAAGACCACCGATGGCGACTCACCGCCATTGCAGCCCTCGCGACGTTCGGCGCCTCGGCCGCCAACGCCTCACTCGTGCTCGGCGCCCCCGAGAACTTCAGCGGCACCGGCCTCGGCGCGGTGAACACGATCCTGACGATCACCAGCCCCGCCTCGTCGTCGTTCGAGCAGGGCGCGGTCGGGCGCAACGCCGACGGCACCGAGTTCACCAGCGGCGACGTCCAGGCGCAGACGTTGACCCGGACTCTCGGCCAGCTCGGCATCACGTCGGCCTCGAGCCTGCGTGTCGTGTTCAACGCCAGCGAGCCGGGCAACGCCGCGGCGCAAGGCATCACCTTGAGCAATCTCGTGCTCAACATCTACAGCGCGGCGGGCTCGGTGCTGTTCAGCTCCGGCGCGTTCTCGCCGGTCTCGTTCGCCGACACTGCCAACGGCACCGGCAACTCCGGCTTCGTGTTCGGCCTCGACGCCGCGCAGGCGGTGGCGGCGCAGGCGGCGGCGTTCAGCGGCGACTTCGCCGGCAACTGGATCGGCCTGTCGGCCTCGGCGAGCGACGCCACCGGCGGCCTCGAGACCTTCTACGTCGCGAACTCGGCCGCCACGGTCGGCGCGGTGCCCGAACCCGGCACCTACGCGATGCTGCTCGCCGGCCTCGGCGTGGTGGCGTTCGTCTGGCGGCGCCAGCGCCCGTCGCGCGCCCGACGCGCCTGACGCGCCCGCGCGGCCGTCGTCACTCGACGGTCGCGCCGCTCGCCTTGACGACCGGCTCGTATTTCGCCAGCTCGTTCTTCACGAACGCGGCGAACTGATCCGGCGTCGAGGCGGCGTTCTCCGCCATCAGCGCTGCCAGCCGGGCCTTGAGTTCGGGTGAACTCAGCGCGTCGACGAACGCGCGGTTCAGCCGCTGCGTGGTCTCGGCCGGCAGCTTCGCCGGCCCGAACAGCCCGAACCAGGTGTCGATCGCGAAGTAGCCGAGGCCGACCGCCTTGCCCGCTTCGGCGATCGTCGGCACCTCGGGCATCGCGCTCGAGCGCGCTGCGGTCGTCACCGCCAGCGCGCGCAGCTTGCCCGAGCGGATGTTGGTCGAGGCCGAGGCGAGGTTGTCGAAGGTCAGGTCGACCTGCTCCGACAGCAGCGCGAGCTGCGCCGGGCTGCCGCCCGCGTACGGGATGTGGACCATGAACACGCCGGCCTGCGACTTGAACATCTCGCCCGCGAGATGCCCGGCGCTGCCGTTGCCGCCCGAGCCGTAGTTCAGCCGCCCGGGGTTTTTCTTCGCATACGCCACCAGGTCGGCGACGCTGTCGATGTGCAGCGCCTGCGCGCGCGCCGTGTTCATCACCAGCACGTTGGGCACGCGCGCGATGCCGGTGATCGGCGTGAAGTCGCGGATCGGGTCGTACGGCAGGTGCTTGAACAGCCACGGGTTGATCGCGTGCGTGGCGACCGCGCCGATCACGAGCGTCGTGCCGTCGGGCGCGGCCTTCGCGGCGATGTCGGCGCCGAGGTTGCCGCCGGCGCCTGGCTTGTTGTCGACGATCACCGGGCCGAGCACCGGCTGCACCTTCTCGGCCAGGGCGCGCGCGACGATGTCGAGCGGGCCGCCGGGCGGATAGGGGACGATCAGGCGGATCGGCTTGGTGGTCTGCGCGGCGACGCCGAAGGCAGCGAGGGCGAGCAGCAGCGGGGCGAGGAATCTCTTCATGGGCGTCGGTTGATCGGGGTGGGATCAGATGGGGGGCACGCCGGTCAACACGAGCTTGAAGCGCACGCCGACCTCGTCGGCGACGAGCGACGGATCGGACCATTCGCCGTCGCCGATCTTGAACGCGCCGCGCTTGATCGTGAAGCGGCCGGTTGCGGTCGACGTGGTGCCGTTCTGCGTCAACGTCACCGGCACGACGAGCGGCTGCGCGACGCCCTTGATCGAGAGCGTGCCCGTCACCTCGAAGCGCCCGCCGCCTTCGGCCTTGATCGCGGTCGAACGAAAGCTCGCCTGCGGAAAGCGGTGCGTGTCGAACCAGCCCGGCTTCGCGAGTTCGGCGTCGATCTCGGCCAGGCGGAGCGTCGCGCTCGACGTGTCGATCGCGAGCGCGACGCTGCCGGCCTGCGGCTGCTTCGGGTCGAGCGCGATCGTCGCGTCGAAGCGGCGAAAGCGCCCCTCGACCGGCACGCCCATCTGTGTGCTGGTGAACACGATCTCGCTCTGCGCGGGCACGAGCGTCGCCGCGGTCTGCGCGTGCGCGCTGACGGTGAGCGCGGCGACGGCGAGCAGCAGGTGCTTCATGGAAGGGTCTTCGTCGGCCACATGCGCCAGAACAGGCCGTCGCGATCGACGAGCTGGTGCTTCAGCGTTGCCGCGACGTGCAGCACGACGAGCGCGGCCAGCGTGAACGCGAGCGTCTGGTGCAGCGGCTTGAGCAGCGCATCGGCGAGCGGCTTGTCGACCGCGACCCAGTCGGGCAGCGGCAGCACGCCGAACCACACGATCGGCAAGCCCGCCGCCGAGCTGTAGGCCCAGCCCGACAGCGGCACCGCGAAGAACAGGGCATACAGCAGCGCGTGCGTTGCGCGGTACGCGTGCTGCTGCCAGCGCGGCATCGACGCGCGCACGGCCTCGGGCAGCGGCGGCGCCGGCCGCGCGAGCCGCCACAGCAGCCGCAACGCCGACAGCGCGAGGATCGTGATGCCGGCCCACTTGTGCCAGTTGAAGAGCCTCAGGCGCTGCGGCGAGAACGGCAGGTCGTGCATGTAGAGGCCGACGCTGAACGACGCTGTGATGGCGAGGGCCAACACCCAGTGAAATGTGATTGCAACAGCGCCGAAGCTCTGAGCGCTACGCGCCATGCTTGTCGGCCTCGGACGTGAACGAGTCGGCATAGAACTCGTCATCGGGCAGGTTGCACTTCGCCACGAAATCACGCTGCGCCGACTCGACCATGATCGGCGCACCGCACGCGTAGACCTGGAAGTTCGTCAGGTCCGGGTGGTCGTGCATCACCGCGTGGTGGACCAGGCCGGTGCGGCCGTGCCAGTCGTCTTCGGCCTTCGGCTCCGACAGCACCGGGATGTAAGTCAGGTTCGGCAACGACGCCGCGGCGTCGAGCGCCCAGTCGTGCAAATACAGGTCGGCCTGGCTGCGGCAGCCCCAGTACAGCACCGCACGGCGCTGGCTCTGCGTGAACTGCAGCTGCTCGATGATGGCCTTGATCGGTGCGAAGCCGGTGCCCGAGGCGAGCAGGATCATCGGGCTCGCGCTCGCCTCGCGCAGGAAGAAGCTGCCGAACGGCCCTTCCATGCGCAGGATCTCCTTCTCCTTCATCGCGCCGAACACGTGGTCGGTGAAGCGGCCGCCGGGCAGATGCCGCACGTGCAGCTCGATGCCGGGCCGCTCAGCCTGCGTGTGCGGCGCGTTCGCCATCGAATAGCTGCGGCGCGCGCCGTCGCGCAGGATGAATTCGACGTACTGGCCGGCGTGGTACTGCAGCCGGTCGTTCGCCGGCAGTTGCATCTGCAGGATCGCCACATCGGGCGCCGGCCGGGTGATCGAGGTCACGCGCGACGGCATCTTGCGGATCGCGAACTCGCCGGCCCCGGGCACGGTGCGCGCCTCGACGACCACGTCGGTCTGCGGCGCGGCCTGGCAGGTCAGGATCAGGCCGGCCTCCTCCTCGGCAGCGCTCAAGGCCTTCGACTGGTGCGCACCGTGGATCACGCGCCCTTCGAGCAGGCGGCACTTGCACG
>DATMIN010000274.1:0-3906 GCA_035554275.1 Burkholderiaceae bacterium | reverse complement strand
GACTGGCTGCTCGAGCTGACCGATTCGACCGGCACCTACCGCTCGCGCTACCTGGTCGCGCCCGAGTGGCTGCCGGTGCTCGACCTGCTGCTGCGCGACGACACGAATCCGCGCTCGGTCGCGTTCCAGGTCAAGGGCCTGAGCGAGTACATCGCCAAGCTCGAGCTGAGCCACGGCCGCTTCGCGAGCGACGTGCTCGCGCCGGCGCAGGCCGCGCTGCGCGATCTGTCGCCGAACGATCTGCATCCGGAAAGCGAAGCGCTCGCGGCGCTGCTCGAGCAACTGAACCGCTGCGCCGCGGCGGTGTCCGACGAGCTGACGCTGAAATTCTTCTCGCATGCCGCGTCGCGCAGCGTGTTGTCGCTGGTGGCGTGAGCCCGCCGGGCCGTCCCAAGGGCGACACCGCAGTGCGCAGCACGAAGGTCATCCAATGAGCCCGATGCCGCCGCAGAGATATACGGTCCAGCACGAAACGCGCTACGCGTACACCGCGCCGGTGTCTCAATCGTGGCAGCTCGCGCGGCTCACACCGCGCGTGCTGCCGTGGCAGCGGCTGCTGTCGTACTCGCTCGAGATCGAGCCGAAGGCCGACGAGCGCCGCGACGAACTCGACAGCTTCGGCAACCGCGTCACGCACTTCGGCCTGCACGGCGCGCACCGGATGCTGCGCGTGCGGATGGAGTGCCTGGTCGAGGTCGATGCGCGCCCCGAGGCCGTGCCGCCGGAAGGCGAGCCCGAGCCGCTCGCGTGGGAGGCGGTGCGCGAGGCGGTGCGCCGCGAACCGCAGCTCGACGATCTGGTGCCGGCCAGCATGAGCGAGCCGACGCCGCTGCTGCCGCTGTCGGAAGGCGCGCGGCTGTACGCCGGAGCGTCGTTCGCGCGCGGCCGGCCGTGGCTCGAGGCGGTCAGCGAGCTGATGCACCGCATCCACGCAGACTTCGAGTTCGAGCCCGGCGCCACCACGGTCAGCACCTCGGTCGACGAGGTGCTCTATCAGCGCCGGGGCGTGTGCCAGGATTTTGCCCACCTGATGCTCGCCTGCCTGCGCGGCCACGGCCTGCCGGCGCGCTACGTGTCGGGCTATTTGCTGACCGAGCCGCCGCCGGGGATGCCGCGCCTGATGGGCGCCGACGCGTCGCACGCCTGGGTCGCGGCGTTCTCGCCGCAGCACGGCTGGGTCGAGTTCGATCCCACCAACGACCAGCTCGCCGACCAACGCTACATCACGCTGACCTGGGGGGCCGACTTCGCCGACGTGGTGCCGCTGCGCGGCGTGATCTTCGGCGGCGGCGACCAGCGGCTCGACGTCGAGGTCAGCGTGATCCCGAGCTGAAGGGAACGGCTCCTGCGGGTGCGTCTCCCCCGAGCGGGGGAGGGCGCAGAGGGCCCCCGGATTCCGGCGCCGCTTCCGCCTTCGCGGGGATTTGCGCGGCGCGCGCCGGCGCCAACACTGCTTCCATCGAATCTCGCATCGAAGGGAGCAGCCCGATGGCCCACGTTCAACTGAAGACGGCCCGCCCGCCGCTGCGGCGCCCGGCCGACGTCATCGCGTCGTGGGCGCAGCGCGCCGCGCTTTCGCGAGCCGAGCCGAGCCCGCCCGACGACGCGGAGCAGCGCCCCGCCGGCCCGGGCTGGTTCGATTCGAGCCACGCGCTCGCGAGCGGCCTGACGGTGCACGAAGACTTCTCCGGCGAGGCCGCGATGCGCGGCTGGCTCGAGGCCTGGCTGCGCGCCGATCGGCCGAAGGCGCGGGGCCGTGCCGTGCCCGCACGCCGCGGCGGCGCCGCTGCCGAGCCGGCCGCAGCGGCGGCGCTCGAAGACGACGCGTCGGCCGCCGAGTTCGCCGCCTACGACATCGACGGCTGGTCGCTGGTCTAGCAGTGGCTACGCGACAACTTCCAACCCGCGCTTCTGAACCAGATGCAGCAGCTTCAACGCAGTGCCCGTCGGCTTCTTCTGTCCGATCTCCCATTTCTGCACCGTCGAAACGCTCGTGTTCAGCAGGCGAGCGAAAACCGCCTGGCTTACATGCGACGCTTCGCGAATCTTCTTGATCTCGTCCGGCTGTAAGGGCTCCACAGGAGGCAGGCAGAGTCGATCGAACTCGCGCAGCGTGACTTGATTCATCACGCCCGCCTTGTGCAGGCCTTTCGCTGTCTCATGAACGGCGTCCAGAATGGGGGATTTCGTCTTACGCATCGCAGTCCACCTCGATCAGTTCGCCCGCCTGCTTGGCCTTGGCCATCGCTTGGCCGGTCAGCGACAGCAGGTGCGCCGCCAACTTCTTCAGTGCTTCCTCTTCGTCTGTGTCAATGTTGCTGCGCTCGTTCTTCGGGAAGCCAAACACGAAGACCCAGCGACTGCCTCTGTTGGTCGCGACCAGCGTCCGGTAGCCACCGCTCTTCCCCTGACCGGGTCGCGCGATCCTCTTCTTGAACAGTCCGCCACCGAGGTCGGCATCGAACAATCCATTCGCCATCTCACCCACAGCGATGCAAAGGCTTGACGCGGCCAAGCCTTGTTTGCGCGCCTGGGTCTCGGCCGTCCGTCGCGCCCGCTGAAAGCTATCAGCGGCATCGACTGCGTCCATGCTGCGTGATCGGGGCCGCAGCGAGCACGCCTCGGCCCGGCTGTGAGCAGCCTCTTTGAACACGGCAGCTAGACCACTTCGACGCTCAGCGCCCGAGCTCGCGCGCCACCGCCTCGCCGAGCTCGATCACCGCGAGCGCGTAGTAGCTCGAGCGGTTGTAGCGCGTCACCGCATAGAAGTTCGCGGTGCCGGCCACGTAGGTCGGTGCGGCGTCGCCGTTCTGCAGCTCGACGAGCGCGAGCTTGCCGAGGCCGCCGTCGTCGGCGCGGCGCACGTCGGCGGCGAACGCGGCGGCGTCGAGCTGCGCGCCGCGCTCGGCGAACTCGGCGAGCGTGAAGCTCGGCAGGATGTCGGGCGCGAGCAGCGTCGCGCGGTCGGTGGTGTCGACCGGCACCGCGACGCCGAAGCGCGTCGGCAAGCCGCGCTGCCAGCCGTTCTCGGCGAGGTAGCGGGCGACGCTGCCGATCACGTCGGCGGCGCTGCCGCGCAGGTCGATGCGGCCGTCGGCGTCGAAGTCGACCGCGTAGCGGTTCACGCTCGACGGCATGAACTGACCCATGCCCATCGCGCCGGCGAAGCTGCCGGAAGGCAGCGTCGGGTCGAGCGCCTCGTCGCGGCACATCACGAGGAACTGCTCGAGCTCGTCGCGGAAGAACGCGCTGCGGTCGGAGCGCCCGGTGGGGAAGTCGAACGCCAGCGTCGCGAGCGCGTCGACGACGCGGAACGTGCCCATCTGCTGGCCGTAGATCGTCTCGACGCCGACGATGCCGACGACGATCTCCGGCGGCACGCCGTAGCGTTCCTCGGCGAGCTTGAGCCAGCTCTCGTTGGCGCGCCAGAACGCCGCGCCGGCGCGGATGCGCGTCGCGTCGATGAAGCGCGAGCGGTACAGCGCCCAGTTCTTTGCGGTGCCGGCCGGCGGCGGCATGATGAAGCGCGTCACGCTCGGCACGAAGCGCGCGCGTTGCAGTGCGGCGCGCACCCACTCGGGGTCGAGGCCGCGGCGCTCGGCGACCTCGGTGCCGAAGCGCATCACGTCGTCGCGCGCGCCGTAGGTGACGAGGTCGGGCGCGTCGTCGCGGCGCGGCGCGTCGGCCTGAGCGAGCTTGCGCGTCCGCGCGACGGCGCCGGCGGGGTCGACGAGCAGGGCGGTCGAGAGCAGGCCGAGGGCGACGGCGCGCAGCAGGGAATCGGATCGGCGCATCGAACGATTATCGCGGCGCGTCCGGCGCCGCCGGCGCGACGCGCATCAGCCCGGCGCGCTGCGCAGCGTGCGCGCGCGGGCGACGAACGCGCGCGTCAGCGCCGGGTCGGGC
>DATMIN010000273.1:0-6724 GCA_035554275.1 Burkholderiaceae bacterium | reverse complement strand
AGCAGGCGAGCGAGCTGTTTCGCGGCGAGCACTTGCTGCCCGCGCGCTGACCGTTTGAGCGGCGGCTCAGATCCGCCCTTCTTCCACCGCGTGGCAGGCCACCAGCACGCCGGCCAGCCGCTGCAGCGCAGGGCGCTCCGCTTTGCAGCGCGGGTTCGCATGCGGGCAACGCGGGTGGAATGAACAGCCGCTCGGCGGGTTCAGCGGGTTCGGCACCTCGCCCTGCACCGGCGTGCGCGCGCGGCCGCTCATGTGGATGTCGGGGATCGCATCCAACAGCATGCGCGTGTACGGATGCCGCGGGCGCGCGAACAGCTCGGCCTTGTCGGCCAATTCGACGACGCGGCCGAGGTACATCACGCCGACCTGATCGGACACATGGCGCACGACCGCGAGGTTGTGCGAGATGAAGAGGTAGGTCAGGCCGCGCGCGCGCTGCAGGTCTTTCATGATGTTGAGCACCTGCGCCTGCACCGAGACGTCGAGCGCCGAGGTCGGCTCGTCGCAGACCAGGAACTCGGGCTGCGTGGCCAGCGCGCGCGCGATCGAGATGCGCTGGCGCTGCCCGCCCGAGAACTGGTGCGGGAACTTCTCGACATCGGCCGCCGCGAGCCCGACCGACTGCAGCAGCTGCGCGACACGCGCCTTCATCTCGCGCACGTCGCCCTTCGTCGCGGCCTGGCCGCTGAGCAGGCCGTGCTCGACCAGCGGCTCGCCGACGATGTCGGCCACCTTCCAGCGCGGGTTCAGGCTCGCGTACGGATCCTGGAAGATCATCTGCATGCGTCGCCGCAACGCGAGTGCCTGGTTCGAGCGCAGCGTGGTCGCGATGTCGATGGCGTCGAACTCGACCCGGCCGCTCGTCGGCGCGTACAGGCCCACCAGCAGCCGCGCCACCGTGCTCTTGCCGCAGCCCGATTCGCCGACCAGCGCGAGCGTCTTGCCGCGCTCGATCGTGAAGCTCACGCCGTCGACCGCGTGCACGAACTGGCGCGGCTTGCGCTCGATCACGCGGTTCAGCCATGGCGCCGAGACGTCGAAGGTCTTCGCGAGGTCGTGCACCTCGACCAGCGGACGCGTGGCCGGCGTGCTCATGCGCTGATCCGTGGCGACTGGGCGTGCAGCCAGCACGCCGCGCGCGTGGCGCCGGCGGGCAGCAGGTCGGGCCGCTCGACGCGGCAGCGATCGAACACGCGCGGGCAGCGCGGGTTGAATGCGCAGCCGCCCGGGATCGCGGTCAGCCGCGGCATCGCGCCATCGATCTGCAGCAGCCGCTCGCGGTCTTCATCCATCGCCGGGATCGAGCCCATCAGCCCGGCGGTGTACGGGTGCGCGGGCGCGTGGATCACGTCGTGCACCGGGCCGATCTCGACGATCCGCCCGGCGTACATCACCGCGACGCGGTCGCAGGTCTCGGCGATCACGCCCATGTCGTGCGTCACGAGCATCACCGCCGCGCCGTGCTCCTTGCACAGCCGCCGCAGCAGCGAAATGATCTGCGCCTGGATCGAGACGTCGAGCGCGGTCGTTGGCTCGTCGGCGACGATCAGCTTCGGCTCGGCCGCGAGCGCGAGCGCGATCACGACACGCTGCCGCATGCCGCCGGAGAACTGGTGCGGGTACTGGTCGATGCGGCGCTCGGCGGCCGGAATGCCCGTTTCCTGCAGCAGCTTGATCGCGCGCTGGCGCGCCTCGTCGGCGCCGACCGGCAGGTGCGTCTGGATCGTCTCGACCAGCTGGCGGCCGACGGTGTAGAGCGGGTTCAGCGAGGTCAGCGGGTCCTGGAAGATCGCGCCGATGCGGCGGCCGCGCACCTTGCGCATCGCTTCGTACGGCAGGTTGTCGATGCGCCGGCCCTCGAAGCGGATCTCGCCCGAGGCCACGCGCCCGGGCGGGTCGAGCAGCCCGATGATCGCGGCGCCGGTCAGCGACTTGCCGGCGCCCGACTCGCCGACGACGCCGAGGATCTCGCCCGGCGCGATGTCGAACGACACGTCGTCGAGCGCGACCAGCGTGCCGCGGCGCGTCGGGAACTCGACCCGCAGCCGGCTGACCTCGAGCAGCGGCGCGGTCATGAGCGAAGCGTCATCGGGCGCGAGCCTTCATCAACGCAGGCGCGGGTTGAGCGCATCGCGCAGCCAATCGCCGAACAGGTTCATGCTCAGCGAGATCAGCAACAGCATCGAACCCGGGAAAATGACGAGCCACCACGCGCCGCTGAACAGCTGCTTGTTGCCTTCGTTGATGAAGGTGCCGAGCGACGGCGAGGTCGGCGACACGCCGACACCGAGGAACGACAGCGTCGCCTCGGTCTGGATCGCCAGCGCGAGGTGGATCGTCGCGAGCACCAGCACCGGGCCGAGCACGTTGGGCAGCACGTGGCGCCGCATGATGCGCAGCGGCGAGACGCCGACGACGCGCGCGGCCTGCACGTATTCCTTCTGGCGCTCGACCATCGTCGAGCCGCGCACGGTGCGCGCGTACTGCACCCAGCCGGGCAACGAGATCGCCAGGATCAGCACGCCGAACGCGAGCGTGTCGTGGCCCTGCGGAAACAGGGCGTGGCCGACGCCGGCGATCAGCAGCGCGATCAGGATCGACGGGAACGACAGCATCACGTCGCACACGCGCATGATGAAGCCATCGATGCGCCCGCCCGCGTAGCCGGCGAGCAGCCCGAGCGAGACGCCGATCAGCACCGAGACGACCACCGACGCGCCGCCGATCAGCAGCGAGATGCGCGCGCCGTAGAACAGCGCCGACAGCACGTCGCGGCCCTGCTCGTCGGTGCCGAGCAGGTACTTGGCGTTGCCGCCCTCCAGCCACGACGGCGCGAGCATCGAGTCGCCGAGCTCGAGCGTGGCCAGATCGAACGGGTTGTGCGGCGCGATGAGGCTCGCGAACAGCGCGCAGAAGACGCAAGCGAGCGCGACCAGCGCCGCGCCGATCGCCACCGGCGAGCTGCGAAACGAATGCCAGACGTCGCCGTCGAGGAAGCGCGCCCAGGCGCCGGGCGCGGGCGGCACGGGCGACGATGTCGATGCGCTCGCGGTGTTCATGCGGCGCGCGTCACTTGGCCTTCTTCGTGACCCATTTGAAGTACATGTAGTTGTTCGGCAGCTGGGTCAGCGAGACGCTCTTCGTGTAGGCCCAGGCGAGCGCCTGCTGGTGCAGCGGGATGTGGCCGAAGTCGTCCTGGTGGATCTTGAACGCCTCGCGGATCATCTCGTTGCGCTTGGTCTTGTCGGTCTCGGTCTGTATTTTGGTGGTGAGCTCGTCGAGCCTCGGGTTGCTGTAGGCGCCCGCGTTGTACAGGCCGCGGCCGGCGTCGGTCGGCGACGCCATGAGGCTGTACAGCGCATCGTGTGCATCGGTCGTGGAGGGCGTCCAGCCCAGCATGTAGAAGCTCACGTCGCGGCGCAGCATCTTCGGGAAATAGCTGTTCTTGGTCTCGGCGGTCAGGTTGACCTTGACGCCGATGCGAGCCAGGTTCGCAGACACCGCCTGGCAGATCGTCGCGTCGTTGACGTAGCGGTCGTTCGGGCAGTTCATGCCGACCTCGAAGCCGTTCGGATAGCCGGCCTCGGCGAGCAGTTTCTTCGCGGCCTCGACGTCGTAGGGCGTGCGCTTGTTCAGGTCGGCCTGAAAACCGTTGACCGCCGGCGCGATCATCAGCGCGGTCGGCGTCGAAGCACCGCGCATCACCCGAGACTTGATGGTCTCGATGTCGATCGCCTGGTAGAACGCCTGGCGCACGCGCTTGTCCTTGAACGGGTTCTTGCCCTTCACGCTGCTGCTGAGCAACTCGTCGCGCTTCTGGTCCATGCCGAGGAAGATCGTGCGCAGTTCGGGGCCTTGCAGCATCGTCAGGTTCGGGCTTCCCTTGACGCGCTCGACGTCTTGCAGCGGCACCGGCTCCATCACGTCGGTCTCGCCCGACAGCAGCGCGGCCACGCGCGTCGCGTCGCTGCCGATCGGCGTGAACACGACCTCGTCGAGGTTGCTCTCGACCTTGTCCCAGTAGCTGAAGTTGCGCACGATCACCGTGCGCACCGACGGCTGGCGCTCCTTCAGGCGGAACGGGCCGGTGCCGTTGGCCTTGAAGCTGGCGGTGTTCTCGATGCCCTTGCGACGATCGACCGGCTTCTCGGCCTTGTTGTCCTCGCACCACTTCTTGCTCATGATCGCGAACGTCGTCAGCGTGTCGGGCAGGATCGGGAACGGCGCGAGGGTCTCGATCTCGAAGGCGTGGTCGCTGACCTTGCGCACGTCCTTGAACGGCGCGACGATGCCGCGCATGTCACTGCCCGGATCGGCCGCGCGCTTGAAGCTGAACAGCACGTCGTCGGCCGTGAACGGCGTGCCGTCGTGGAATTTCACTCCGGTGCGCAGCTCGAAGCGCCATACGGTCGGCGAGGTCTGCGACCACTTGGTGGCCAGCTGCGGCACGACCGACATGTCCTTGCCGCGCGCGACCAGCGATTCATAGACACTGCCCATGAAGCTCAGCTGCAGCGATTCGTTCAGCGAGTGCGGGTCCATCGACTGCACGTCACCCTGATTCGATACGCGCAGCGTCACGGCCTGGCTCGAGCCGATCGCGAGCGTCAGCGCTGCGCCGAGCAGGGTGTGCTTGAGTGTCATGCGTTCTCCGAGATGAAATTCGAGGATCGAGCAGTCAGTGGCCGCCGGCGGCGTTCTCGACCCGCAGGCGCGGATCGACGACGAAGTAGAGCATGTCGACCGCGAGGTTGATCACGACGAAGATCAGCGCGATCAGGCACAGATAGGCGGCCATCACCGGGATGTCGGCGAACGTCACGGCCTGGATGAAGAGCAGGCCCATGCCGGGCCACTGGAACACCGTCTCGGTGATGATCGCGAAGGCGATCAGGCCGCCGAGCTGCAGCCCGGTGATCGTGATCACCGGCACCAGCGTGTTCCTCAGCGCATGGCCGAAGTAGACCGCGCGGTTCGGCAGGCCACGGGCACGCGCGAACTTGATGTAGTCGGCGCGCAGCACCTCGAGCATCTCGGAGCGCACGAGGCGCGTGATCAGCGTGAGCTGGAAGATCGCGAGCGTGATCGTCGGCAGGATCAAGTGCTTCCAGCCATCGACGCTGAGCAAGCCGGTGCTCCAGCTGCCGAGCATCGTGACCTCGCCGCGGCCGAAGCTCGGCAACCATTTGAGCGTGACCGCGAACACGAGGATCAGCAGGATGCCGATCAGGAAGGTCGGCAGCGACACGCCGACTAGCGACAGCGTCAGCATCGCCTGCGAGAGGAAGGTGCCGCGGCGCAGTGCCGCGTACACGCCCATCGGGATGCCCAGCACCAGTGCGACCACCGCGGCCGAGACCGAGAGCTCGAGCGTCGCGGGCAGCCGCTCGGCGATCAGCGACGACACCTTGCGGCCCTGCCGCAGGCTCAGCCCGAACTCACCGCGGACGGCATTGCCGACGAAGCGCACGAACTGGAACGGGAACGGCTTGTCGAGGCCGAGGTCGGCGCGCAGCTGGGTGCGCTGCTCGGGCGTCGCATCCTGCCCGAGGATGTTGTTCACCGGATCGCCGACGTACTGGAACAGCATGAACGCGATGAACGCCACGGCGAGCATCACGATCACGGCTTGGGCGAGACGGCGGAGAACGAAAACGGTCATGAGGGCAACGGGCGCGCCTGCGCATCAGAGCAAAACGCGAGCCACCCGTCAAAGGTGTTTGCGCGTGAGGGCGACGCGACGCCAATCCGATGTCGCAATGAAAAAGGGCCGCCTGACGGCGGCCCTTGCAGACAGCGGGTGGGCTTGCGCGAGGCAAGCGTCCGCGATCAGAACAGGTGACGGATACCGACTTCGGCGCCTTGCGACTTGCCGGCAGCGGTGGTCTGGCCAGCCAGGGCACCCGGCAACGTCAGACGCGTGTTCTGCTTGTTGTCCAGGCGCGAGGCGGTGCCGTACAGCGCAGTGCGCTTCGACAGGTTGTAGACGTAGCCCACCTTGATCTGGTCGACCGAGGTCGCCGACGTGAACGGTGCCGGCAGGCCCTTCAGCTTGCTGCGGTCGTACCCGACGTGAATCTCGCCCTGGCCGAGTGGCACGACCGCGCTGATCGAACCGAAGTCTTCCTTCAGGTTGTTCAGCGTCTCGCGGTCGTAGTAGCCCATCAGCTTGACCACGCCCAGGTCGTACGAGCCGCCGATGTTGTACGTCTTCTGCGAGGTCTGCGCGGTGTATGCGCCGCCACCCAGAGGGGGGTTTGCGCCAGTCAGGCCGACGCTACCGACGGCAACGCCGGCGGTTGTGAAGCGCTCTTGGCTGGCGCCGAAAGCGATGTCGAACGGACCCGCAGCGAAGCCGACGCGGCCACCGATGTAGCGCGCCGGGCGGTCACCGCTGGTTCCAGCTTCAGCGGCGCCGGCCATGAACTGGCCGTACAGGCCGCCGATGCCGGACGGCAGGAAGTAGCCGATCGAGTTGTCTTGGCGGGTGCCGTTGTACAGCTGGCGCGGGTTCAGCGAGCTGCCCAGGCCGTTCGTGCCGAACGCATCGAACAGCGTCTGGTTCCAGAACGTCGGGGTGTAATCACGGCCCAAACGCACTTCACCGAAGCCACCCATCAGGCTGACGGTCGAACGACGGTTGAAGAACTTGCTGTTGGTGGTGCCCGAATCCGGGTTCACACCGGCCAGCAGCACGAAGCCAGCCTTCAGCCCACCGCCGAGG
>DATMIN010000272.1:0-2024 GCA_035554275.1 Burkholderiaceae bacterium | reverse complement strand
GCCGGTGACGCCCGCGAAGAAGGTGCTGCGCTACGCGTTCGAGGTCGCCGAGACCAGCCTCGACCCGGTCAAGCTGAACGACCTCTACTCGCGCATCCTGACCGCGCATCTGTTCGAGGCGCTGTACACCTACGACCACCTGGCGCGGCCGGTCAAGATCAAGCCGCTGACGGCCGCGGCGATGCCCGATGTCTCGGCCGACTTCCGGGTCTGGACGATCAAGCTGCAGCCCGGCATCTTCTTCGCCGACGATCCGGTGTGGAAGGGCGGCCGGCGCGAGCTGGTCGCGCAGGACTACGTCTACGCGATCAAGCGCTTCGCCGACCCGGCCAACAAGGCGCCGGCCTGGACCGAGATGGAGACGCTCGGCTTCGTCGGCCTGGCCGAACTGCGCGACGCGGCACTGAAGGGCAAGACGAAGTTCGACTACGACCGCGCGATCGAGGGCCTGCGCGCGCTCGACCGGCACACGCTGCAGATCCGGCTCGCCGAGCCGCGTCCGCGGCTGGTCGAGGCGCTCGCCAGCAGCGACCTGCTCGGCGCGGTGGCGCGCGAGGTGGTCGAGTTTTACGGCGACCAGTTCGAGCTGCACCCGATCGGCACCGGCCCGTTCAAGCTCGTGCAGTGGCGGCGCAGCTCGTTCATCGCGTTCGAGCGCAACCCCGACTACCGCGAGCGCTTCTACGACGCCGAGCCGGCCGCCGACGACGCCGAGGGCCAGGCGGTCCTGGCGAAGATGAAGGGCAAGCGGCTGCCGCTGGTCGACCGCGTCGAGGTCGCGATCATCGAGGAGGAGCAGCCGCGCTGGCTGTCGTTCGTCGGCGGCGAGGCCGACCTCGCGTACCGCGTCGGCTACCAGTTCGCGAGCCAGGCGATGCCGGGCGGAAAGGTCGCCCCGAACCTGGCCAAGCAGGGCATCGCCGGCTACCGCATCGTCGAGCCGGCCGGCAACTACTACCTGTTCAACATGGAAGACGCGCTGGTCGGCGGCTACACGCCCGAGCGCGTCGCGCTGCGGCGCGCGATCTCGCTCGGCATGGATTCGCGCAACGTCGCCGACTACGCCTACGACGGTCTGGCGACGGTGGCGCAGGGGCCGATCCTGCCCTACTGCACCTACTTCGACGCGCGCTTCAAGAGCGAGTGCGGCGACTACGACCCGGGTCGCGCGCGCGCGCTGCTCGATCTGTACGGCTACGTCGACAAGAACGGCGACGGCCTGCGCGAGACGCCCGACGGCCAGCCGGTGGTGCTGACGATCGCGACCCAGGCCGACCAGCGCTCGCGCCGCATTGCCGAGGTGATGAGCAAGAACATGAAGGCGCTCGGCATCGGCATGCGCTCGCAAGTGGCGCAGTGGCCCGAGAACCTGAAGGCCGGGCGCGCCGGCAAGTTGCAGATGTGGTACGTCGGCGGCTACGCGTCGTCGCCCGACCCGGCCGATTCGTTCGCGCGCATGGACAGCCGCCAGATCGGCGGCCAGAACATGTCGCGCGTCAAGCTGCCCGCGCTCGACGCGCTCTACGACCGCATGCAGCGCCTGCCCGACGGGCCGGAGCGCGGGGCGGTGTTCGCCGAGGCGACGCGCCTGGCGCTCGCCTACCTGCCGTACAAGTTCTCGGTCCAGCGGCTCTCGCTCGACATGACCTGGCCGCAGGTCGTCGGCTACCGGCGGCCGGTGTTCTGGCTCGAGTGGTGGCACCAGGTCGACATCGACGACACACTGCGCCAGAAGGCCTGACGATGCGCATCACGACAAGACTCGTTCTCGGTATCGCGCTGGCCGTGCTCGGCAGCGCGGCCGTGGCGCAGGGCGCGGCAGCGCCGAAGGTGCTGCGCTACGCGTTCGAGGTGGCCGAGACCAGCCTCGACCCGGCCAAGATCAACGACAACTACTCGCGCACGCTGACCGCGCACCTGTTCGAGGGCCTGTACCGCTACGACCACCTGGCGCGCCCGGTCAAGCTCAAGCCGCTGACGGCCGACGGCATGCCGGTCGCCTCGGCCGACTTCCGCACCTGGAC
>DATMIN010000271.1:0-4882 GCA_035554275.1 Burkholderiaceae bacterium | reverse complement strand
AGCCGACGTCTTCGATCGTCGCGCTGCCGTCGGCGATGCGGCCGGCGTTGACATCCATCAGGTCGTGCCAGCGCCGCGCCAGATCGCTGCGCGTCGCGACCTTGATCACCGGCACCTGCGCGAGGCCGTACGGCGTGCCGCGGCCGGTGGTGAACACGTGCAGGTTGATGCCGGCGGCGAGCTGCAGCGTGCCGCAGATGAAGTCGCTCGCCGGCGTGGCGGCGTAGACCAGACCGCGCGCGATGCCGCGGTCGCGCAGCTTCTCGCCCGGCGCCAGCACGCCCGAGATCGGCGCGCTGCCGCTCTTGACGATCGAGCCCATCGCCTTCTCGACGATGTTCGACAAGCCCCCGGCCTTGTTGCCCGGCGTCGTGTTGGCGCTGCGGTCGGCCTGGCCGCGGCCGAGGTAGGCGTCGTACCAGGCCATCTCGCGGATCATCGCGGCCGCGACCTCGGGCGTGCTGGCGCGCGCCGTGAGCTGGTCGATGCCGTCGCGCACCTCGGTGGTCTCGCTGAACATCACGGTCGCACCGGCGCGCACCAGCAGGTCGGTGCAAAAGCCGACCGCGGGGTTCGCGGTGACGCCGCTGAACGCATCGCTGCCGCCGCACTGCACGCCGACCACCAGATCGCTCGCCGGGCAGGTCTCGCGGCGGCGCGCATTGAGGCGCTCGAGATGTTCTTCGGCCGTCGTGACGATCGAATCGATCATCGACAGGAAGCCGACGTGGCCGGCGTCTTGCAGACACACCACGTCGAGCTTCGGCTCCTCGGTCGCGCCGACATCGGCGACGTTGCGCTCGTCGACGATCGCGAACGAGCCCGGCGGCAGCAGCCGCTCGGGCTGCAGCTTCTCGCAGCCCAGGCTGACCACCATCACCTCGCCGCCGAAGTTCGGATTCAGGCTGATGTTGCGCAGCGTGCGGATCGGGATCTCGGCGCCCGGCGCATCGATCGCGACGCCGCAGCCGTAGCTGTGCTCGAGGCCGACCACGTCGTCGACGTTCGGGTACTTCGGCAGCAGCTCGTCCTTGATGCGCCTGACCGCGAACTCGACGACGCCGGCCACGCACTGCACCGTCGTCGTGATCGCGAGGATGTTGCGCGTACCGACCGTGCCGTCGGGGTTGCGGTAGCCCTCGAAGCTGTGGCCGTCGAGCGGCGGCAGCGGTGGCGCCTTCGCGGTCGCGATCGGCAACCCGTCGAGCGAGCGCGCGGCCGGCATCTCGAGCAGCCGCTCGTGGACCCAGCTGCCGGCGGCAATCGCGCGCGCCGCGCGGCCGATCACGACGTCGTAGCGCCGCACCGCGTCGCCGGCCGCCAGATCGACGAGCGCGACCTTGTGCCCCTGCGGCACCTTGTCGACGAGCACGACGCCCGATGCGAGCACTGCGCCGGCCGGCAGCCCGCCGTCGTTGGCGACGATCGCGACGTTGTCGCGCTCGTGCATCGAGATCGTCAGCGGGGTGATGTGCGAGGTCTCGGCCATGCGTCATTCTCCGGCAAACCGGTCGCCGAGTTGCCCTGCCACAGGCACAGTCACCGATTGACGCGCGGGCGCTTTGCGGCAATCGTCATACCTTTGAATCGAGGAGCTTTCCGCATGCCGATGCTGACCCGCCGCACCGTCACCTTCGCCACCGCGCTCGGCGCGCTCACCGGCTCGGCCCGCGCGCAGGACAAGTGGCCGAGCAAGCCGATCACCTACATCGTGCCGTTCCCGGCCGGCGGCACGACCGACGTGCTCGGCCGCCTGATCGGCCAGAAGCTCGGCGCGGCGCTCGGCACGACGATCGTCGTCGACAACCGCGCCGGCGCCGGCGGCAGCCTCGGCTCCGAGATCGCCTCGCGCGCCGCGCCCGACGGCTACACGCTGCTCGGCGGCACGATCAGCTCGCACGCGATCAACGTCAGTCTGTACCCGAAGCTCGGCTACGACCCGATCAAGTCGTTCCAGCCGATCACGCTGATCGGCACGAATCCGGTCGTGCTGGTCGTGAACCAGGCGAGCCCGTACACGACGCTGGCCGACATCGTTAGCGCGGCGAAGGCGAAGAAGCCGCTCAGCTCGGCCTCGGCCGGCAGCGGCACCTCGCAGCACCTCGCGCTCGAACTGCTGAAGGCCAAGGCCGGCATCGACATCACCCACGTCCCGTACAAGGGCAGCGGCCCGGCGATCCAGGACGTGATGGGCGGGCAGGTCGACATGATGTTCGACACCACCGTCGTCGCCGGCCCGCACATCGAGAGCGGCAAGCTGCGCGCGATCGCGGTGAGTTCCGCGAAGCGCCTGGCGACGATGCCGAGCGTGCCGACGGTCGCCGAGAGCGGCGTCCCGGGCCTGGCCGACTACGAGGTCACGTCGTGGCAGGCGATCTTCGCGCCGGCCGGCACGCCGAAGGCAATCGTCGACCGGCTGCACACCGAGATCGCGAAGATCATGAACGAGGCCGACACGCAGGAGCGCATCGTCAAGCTCGGCATGCAGGGCGCCGACCTGTCGATCGACCAGATCGCGGCGTTCCAGAAGGCCGAGGTCGCGAAATGGGCCGCGGTGATCAAGAGCGCGAACATCAAGCTGGAGTGATGAGCATGGCGCGGATCGGATTCATCGGTGCATCGGGGTTGATGGGGCACGGGATCGCGAAGAACCTGCTCGCGAAGGGCCACGCGCTGTCGCTCACGGTGCACCGCAACCGCGGGCGCGTCGCCGACCTGCTGGCGGCCGGCGCGACCGAGGCCGCATCGCCGGCGGCGCTGGCCGCGGGCAGCGAGATCGTGTTCGTCTGCGTGACCGGCTCGCCGCAGGTCGAGGGCGCGGTCGACGGCGCCGACGGGCTGCTCGCCGGCGCGAAGGCCGGCCTCGTGATCGTCGACTGCTCGACCAGCGAGCCGGCCTCGAGCGCGCGGCTGCGCGAGCAGTGCGCGGCCAAGGGCGTGAGCTTCGTCGACGCGCCGCTCGCGCGCACGCCGGTCGAGGCCGAGGCCGGGCGCCTGAACGTGATGGTCGGCGCGAGCGAGGCGCAGTTCGCGCAGCTGAAGCCGGTGCTCGCGTGCTTCGCCGAGAACGTGATCCACGTCGGCGCGCCCGGCGCCGGCCACACGATCAAGCTGCTGAACAATTTCATCGCGCAGGCGATTTGCACCGCGACCGCCGAGGCGTTCGCGACCGGCCAGCGCGCCGGCGTCGATCTGAAGAAGCTGGTCGAGCTGGTCTCGGCCGGCGCGGTCAATTCGGGCCTGTTCCAGGCGATGGCGAAGACGCTCGACGGCGACATGACGGGCCTGAAGTTCGAGCTCGACAACGCCCGCAAGGATCTGCGCTACTACACCCACCTCGCCGAATCGCTGAACGTGCCGTCGCTGATCGGCGAGGCGGTGCACCAGTCGCTCGCGCTCGCGAGCGCGCTCGGCCACGGCGGCAAGTACGTGCCGTCGCTGGTCGAGGCGCAGGAGCAGCTGACCGGCGCGGCGATCGTGCGCCGATGATGAAGGGCCGCGAGGGCCGCGATTCGGGCGGGCTGGTCTATTCGACCGACGCCGGCCGCATGTGCCCCGCGTGCCGGCGGCCGATCGCCGAATGCGTCTGTGCGCAGCGCGCCGCACCGCTCGGCAACGGGCAGGTGCGCGTCTCGCGCGAGACCAAGGGCCGCGCCGGCAAAGGCGTGACGCTGGTGCGTGGCCTGCCGCTCGAGGCCGACGCGCTCGCGCAGCTCGGCAAGCAATTGCGCGGCGCGTGCGGCGCCGGCGGCACCGTGAAGGACGGCGTGATCGAGATCCAGGGCGATCACGTCGAGCGCGTGATCGAGGCGCTGCGCGCGCTCGGCCACGCGCCGAAGCGCGCCGGCGGATGAACGTGGGTCGCGATCAGCCGCGCACGAGCGGGTGCGCGCGGCGCAGCCCTTCGTAGAGCAGCGCGCCGAACAGCAGCGCGCCGATCGCGGCCTCGAGCGCGAGCGTGAAACCGGCGCCGGCATCGGCACTGCGCTTCAGCAGCGCGGCGACGAGCGGCGGCCCTGCGATCTGGCCGAGGCCGTACATCGCGGTCATCAGGCCCATCGTGCTGGCCGCGGCCAGCGGGCGCAGGCGCCGCACCTCCTGCATCGCGAACAGCGTGATCGCGGTGAACGGGATGCCGAGCAGCAGGCTGCCGAGCGCAAAGCCGGCCAGCCCCGGGCTCGCGATACCCAGCCCGATGCCGAACGCCTGCGCGACGTAGCAGCCGGCGAGCAGCGCGCGCCGGTCGCCGCCGGCGCGCAGCCTTGTGGCGAGCAGCGCGCCGATCACGACGCCGGCGCCGAACACCGGCCAGAACAGGTCGAGCCACGGCGAGCCCGGCATCGCGGCGCGCGCGATCACCGGCAGGAAGGTCGCGGTGACGATGTAGCCGAGGCCCGCCAGGCCGTACGCGAACGCGAGCACGCCGATCTCGGCGCGGCCGACGCGCGGCGCGGTGGTCACTGCGCTGCCCTCGGCATGCGCCGCCGCCGGCGCGAGGCCGCCGCTGAACGTGCGCCACACCCACGCCGTCAGCGCGAATGCAAGCACGCCGAACACCGCCCAGCCGGCCGCCGCCGGCCAGTGCCACGGCACCATCGCGCTCGCGGCGAGGCCGCTGACGACGATGCCCGCGCCCGGCCCGGTGTAGATCAGCCCGCCGAGCGCATCGGCCTCGCGGTGCGCGAGCTGCGCGAGGCACCAGCCCCAGGTGTAGACGAACACCAGCGCGCTCGCCACGCCGGCGGCGAAGCGCCACAGCGGCCACAGCGCGGCGAGCGGCAGCGCCATGCCGAGCGTCAGCAGCCCGGTCGCGACCAGGCCGGCGCGCACCAGCCACGGCGCGTCGATCGGCGGCAGGCGCGGCGCGCGCGCCCAGATGCGC
>DATMIN010000270.1:0-4510 GCA_035554275.1 Burkholderiaceae bacterium | reverse complement strand
GGCCAGCGCGCCCCCCGAGGGGCCCGCCCCGCCGTTCCCCGCGCCGCCGCCGAGCGTCGGCGAAGTCGTCGCGACGCCGGTGCCGGAGCCGCAGACCTGGGCGCTGATGGCGCTCGGCCTCGGCGCCGTCGCGTGCGCGGCACGCCGTCGCGCCGCGCGCTGAGCGCGCGGCGATGAACACCGCGATCGACGCGTATCAGCAGGCGCCGCTCCTACCGGTACGACCCGGCACGCTGACGACGCGTTAGCGGCCTTCGCGGGCAAGCGGAAGTGATAGCTCATACGCTATCATCTTGGCATGCCCGCCATCGTCGTCGACACCAATGTCTTCGTCGGCGCGTTGATGAGCAATGGCGGCGCGTCTCGCCGCGTGATTCGCGCTTGCCTGAGCGGCGCGTATCAGCCGCTGATGGGTGTGGCACTCTTCTCCGAGTTCGAGGACGTGCTTGCCCGCGCGGCGTTGTGGGAGGGCGCGCTTCTGAGTTCGAGCCAGCGCAGTGCGGTGCTCGACGGCTTTTTGAATCGTTGCCGATGGGTCGAAGTCTTCTTTGCGTGGCGCCCGAATCTGCCGGACGAGGGCGACAACCATTTGATCGAGCTGGCCGTGGCAGGCAACGCTGCGGCCATCGTGACCCGCAACATCCGCGATCTGGCGCGCGGCGAACTGCGCTTCCCAGCGCTTCAGGTTCTGACGCCGGAGCAATGTTTGGAGAGCTACCCATGTCCACCCTGACGATCCGCTTGCCGGACGACAAGCACCAGCGCCTCAAGGCGCTGGCCGAGAACCGCAAGATCAGCGTCAACAAGCTCGTCGATGAACTGACGACGATCGCGCTGGCCAATCACGACGCGCGCACGCGCTTTGAGGCGCGCGCGGCGCGCGGCAACCCGAAGCGGGCACTGAAGCTGCTGGAGTCTCTGGGAGAGTCCTGAGGCGCGGGCGCGGGCTCAGACCGCGAGCAGCGGCGCCAAGTACCTCCCGGTGAAGCTCGCCGCATTGCCGGCCACCTCTTCCGGCGTGCCCTGCGCCACCACCATGCCGCCGCCGGCGCCGCCTTCGGGGCCCATGTCGACGATCCAGTCGGCGGTCTTGATCACGTCGAGGTTGTGCTCGATCACGACGATCGTGTTGCCGGCGTCGCGCAGCTGGTGCAGCACGCGCAGCAGCAGATCGATGTCGGCGAAGTGCAAACCTGTCGTCGGTTCATCGAGGATGTACAAGGTTCTTCCCGTATCGCGCTTGCTGAGCTCGAGCGCGAGCTTGACGCGCTGCGCCTCGCCGCCGCTCAGCGTGGTCGCGCTCTGGCCGAGGCGGATGTAGCCCAGGCCCACGTCGAGCAACGTCTGCAGCCGGCGCGCGATGTTCGGCACCGCGCTGAAGTAGGCGTGCGCGTCCTCGACGGTCAGGTTCAGCACGTCGGTGATGTTCTTGCCCTTGTAGAGCACCTCGAGCGTCTCGCGGTTGTAGCGCTTGCTGTGGCACACGTCGCACGGCACGTACACGTCGGGCAGGAAGTGCATCTCGACCTTCAGCACGCCGTCGCCCTGGCAGGCCTCGCAGCGCCCGCCGGCGACGTTGAAGCTGAAGCGCCCCGGGCCGTAGCCGCGCTCCTTCGCGGTGTTCATCTCGGCGAACAGCTCGCGGATCGGCGTGAACATGCCGGTGTAGGTGGCCGGGTTGCTGCGCGGCGTGCGGCCGATCGGGCTCTGGTCGACGTTGATGACCTTGTCGAACGCGTCCAGGCCCTCGATCGAATCGACCGGCTCGGGCTCGGCGTGGCTGTTGTAGAGCTTGCGCGCAACCGTCGCGTACAGCGTGTCGTTGACCAAGGTGCTCTTGCCCGAGCCCGACACGCCGGTCACGCAGGTCAGCAGGCCGACCGGGATCTCGACCGTCACGTTCTTCAGGTTGTTGCCGCGCGCGCCGACGATGCGCAGCTCGGTCGCGGTGTCGCCGTGCGCGCCCCAGGCCTGGCCGCGCCGCGGGACGCGCCGCGCCGGCACCGCGATGCGCAGCGCGCGCGACAGGTAGCGGCCGGTCAGCGAATCGGGGTTCGCCGCGACCTGCGCCGCGGTGCCCTGCGCCATCACGCGCCCACCGTGCACGCCGGCGCCCGGGCCCATGTCGATCACGTGGTCGGCGGCGCGGATCGCGTCCTCGTCGTGCTCGACCACGAGCACGCTGTTGCCGATGTCGCGCAGGTGCCGCAGCGTGCCGATCAGGCGCTCGTTGTCGCGCTGGTGCAGCCCGATGCTGGGCTCGTCGAGCACGTACATCACGCCGGTCAGGCCACTGCCGATCTGCGACGCGAGCCGGATGCGCTGCGATTCGCCGCCCGACAGCGAATCGGCGTTGCGATCCAGGCTCAGGTAGTTCAGCCCGACATCGTTGAGGAACTTCAGCCGCGAGCGGATCTCGCGCACCACCTTGTCGGCGATCTCGGCCTTCGCGCCCTGCAGCGTCAGGCGCTCGAAGTACGCCAGGCACTCGCGCAGCGTGAAATGCTCGACGCGGAAGATCGGCTCTTTCTTCTCCGAGCCCGAGCCGTCGCCGGCCGTGTCGACGAGGAACACGTTGCGTGCCTCGCGCCGCAGCCGCGAGCCGTGGCAATCGGGGCAGGGCTTCGCGCTCTGGTAGCGCATCAGGTCTTCGCGCACCGCCGCCGAATCGGTCTCCTTGAAGCGCCGTTCGAGGTTCGGCAGGATGCCCTCGAACGGGTGCGAGCGCTTCACGACGCGCTGCTTGCCGCGGCTGCGCCCGTCGCCTTCGGCGGTGTAGACGAACTCGATGTCGGTCGCGCCCGAGCCGTGCAGCAGCACCTGCTTCGCGGTCGCGGGCAGCTCCTCGAACGCGGTCTCGAGGTCGAACGCGTAGTGCTTGGCGACGCTCTCGAGCAGCGAGAACGTGTACGCGTTGCGCCGGTCCCAGCCCTTGACCGCGCCGCTGGCCAGGCTCAGCGACGGGAACGCGACGACACGCTCGGCGTCGAACACGGTCGTGTGGCCGAGGCCGTCGCAGGTCGGGCACGCGCCGACCGGCGAGTTGAACGAGAACAGGCGCGGCTCGAGTTCGCTGAGCGAATAGCTGCAGACCGGGCAGGCGAACTTGCTCGAGAACAGATGCTCCCGAGCCGGGGAGGGGGCCCCGGCGGTCGCCGGTTCCGGGCCATCCATTTCGAGCGCCATCGCGCGGCCGTCGGCGATGCGCAATGCAGCCTCGAAGCTTTCCGCCAGGCGCTGCTGCAACCCTGGGCCGACCTTGACGCGGTCGATCACGACATCGATGTCGTGCTTCTCGGCCTTCTTCAGCTTCGGCAGCTCGGCGGCCTCGACCGTCGCGCCGTCGACGCGGAAGCGCACGTAGCCCTGCGACTGCATGTCGGCGAACAGGTCAGTGAACTCGCCCTTGCGGTCGCGCACCACCGGCGCCAGCACCATCAGCCGCGTGCCTTCGGCCAGCGCGAGCGCGGCGTCGACCATCTGGCTCACGCTTTGCGCCTGCAACGGCAAGTGGTGGTCGGGGCAATACGGCGTGCCGGCGCGCGCGTACAGCAGGCGCAGGTAGTCGTGGATCTCGGTGACCGTGCCCACCGTCGAGCGCGGGTTGTGCGAGGTCGCCTTCTGCTCGATGCTGATCGCGGGGCTCAAGCCCTCGATCACGTCGACATCGGGCTTGTCCATCAGCTGCAGGAACTGGCGCGCGTACGCCGACAGGCTCTCGACGTAGCGCCGCTGGCCCTCGGCATACAGCGTGTCGAACGCGAGCGAGCTCTTGCCCGAACCCGACAGCCCGGTGATTACGACCAGCCGGTTGCGCGGGATGTCGAGATCGATGTTCTTCAGGTTGTGCGTGCGCGCGCCGCGAACGCGGATCGCGTTCGCGACTTCCACGGACGGCACGTGGATCGCGTTCGCCGGCTCGGCGACCGGCGCGCCGGTTGCGTGCGCGGCTTGCGCGGCGGGCACGCCGAGCGCGGGTGCGGCGGAAGGGTCGACAAGATCAGGCATCGGTGGGTCGCGCAAAACCCACCATGATACCGGCGCCCCGCTTCGCGGGCATCGCTGCGGTGTGCCGGGATGCTCAGCGGGTCGCGTCGTCGAGCGCGCGCCGCAGCGCAGCGGCGTCGGCCGCACCCAGCGCTGCCTGCCCGGCCGGCGCGAACCAGGCGCCGTCGTCGCCGAGCTGCAGCACGAGCGCGGCTTCGGCCTCGCGCGTCAATCGCAGCACGCGTGCGTTGGCCGGCGGCGCGGCGGCGTTGTCGGGCGTGCGCCAGCGCCCCATGGTCGCCGCATCGAAGCGGCGCAGCCACTGCTGCAGCGCCGGCGTCATCGGCTGCGGCGCGGCGGCATCGTCGAGCTGCCAGCGCCAGCGCGCGGGCTGCGCGGCGACCGACGCCAGCAGCGCGGCGAGCGCCGGCGGGAGCGCGGCCGGCCGCGGCATGCTCAGCGCCCCAGCCGCCCGACCGCTTCGACCACGAGCGTCCAGAAGCGCTCGACGTCGAGCGCGACC
>DATMIN010000269.1:0-4055 GCA_035554275.1 Burkholderiaceae bacterium | reverse complement strand
GTGCTGTGCGGCGCGGACCGGCGCCCGATGCTGATCGACTTCGAGCTGGCCACGCTGTGGGCCGAGCAACAGCCGGGCTTGACCCACCACGTCGAGATCGCCGACACGCTGGCCTACGTCGCACCCGAGCAGACCGGCCGCACCAGCCGCATGGTGGACCAGCGCGCCGATCTGTATGCGCTGGGCGCGACCTTCTACGAGCTGGCCACGGGCCGCCCGCCCTTCGAGGCGGATGACGCGCTGCAGTTGATCCATGACCATCTGGTGCGCGAGCCCACCGCGCCCGTTGAATTGGACACGAGCCTGCCGCAAGGCTTGTCCGACATCATCCTGCGCCTGCTGGCCAAGGAGCCGGACGCCCGCTACCAAAGCGCGCACGGCCTGGTTCACGACCTGTCGCGGCTGGGCGCCGCGTTGCAGCGCGGGGACCGTTCTGCCTTTGCGCTGGGGGAGCGGGACTTCGCCGCGCGGCTGGCGCCGCCCTCGCGCCTGGTCGGCCGCCACAGCGAGATCGCGAGCCTGAAGCGGGCTTTCGAAGGCGCGCTGCAGGGCGGCTCGCGCGGCGTGCTGGTCAGCGGCGCGCCGGGCGTGGGCAAGTCCAGCCTGATCAACGAGCTGCGCACCATGGTCGCGGCCCGGCACGGCTGGTTCATCTCGGGCAAATTTGACAGCCAGCGCCAGGACCTTGCGTCGGACGGCGTCTACCAGGCGCTGCGCGCGCTGGGCCGGATGCTGCTGGCCGAACCCGAGACCGAGCTGCGGAGCATGCGCGCGCGCATCGCCCTGGCCGTGGGCCCCGACGGCCGCCGCATACTGCGGGGGCCCGAGATGGCCCTGCTGCTGGGCCAGGAGCCCGACCTCGCCGAACCCGATCTGCTCACCGGGAAGGAGCAAAGGGTCGAGACCGTGCTCAACCTGTTGCGCACGGTCGCCTCGCCGGCGCGCCCGCTGGTGATGGTGCTGGACGATCTGCAGTGGGCGGCAGCGCTTCCGCTCGCCCTCGTGCATGCCGTGCTGGCCGACGATTCCCTGAGCGGCTTGCTGCTGGTGGGCGCGTATCGCGAAGGCGAGGTGGATGCGCTGAGCCCGCTTGCGCCGATGCTGCCGCGCTGGGCCCGGCTGGACTCGCCACCGCTGGCGCTGCCGTTGAAGAATCTGCCAACCACCGAACTGGCGACCTTGCTGGCCGAGATGCTGAGACTGGCGCCGGCGCAGGCCGCGCTGCTGGCGCAGGCCCTGCGCGCGCACACCGACGGCAACCCCTTCGACACCGTGCAGCTGGTCGACGCGCTGCGCCGCGACGGCGCGCTGGTGCTGGGCGAGGGCGGCTGGAGCTGGGACGCCAAGGCGATCGCCCGCCACATCGGGCAGGGCAACGTGGTCGATCTGCTGGCCCGGCGCGTTGCGGCGCTGACGCCCGGAACCCAACAAGTGCTGGATGTGATGGCCTGCCTGGGCGGCGAGGTCGAGTTGGAACTGCTGCAGGCCGCCAGCGGCACATCGGCGGCGCAGCTCGAACAACGGCTCGCGCCGGCCCTGGAAGACCGCCTGCTGGCGATGCAGCCCGATGGCCTGGCGGCGGTGCGCTTTGGCCATGACCGCGTGCAACAGGCCTGCCTGGAGCGGATCGCCCCGGCCGAGCGGGGGCGGCTGCACCTGACGCTGGCGCGGCGGCTGGGTGCGCTGCCCGAATTCGAGGCGACGGCTGCGCACCAGTACCTGCCGGCGCTGGACGCCATCGATGACCCGTCCGAGTGCCTGCGCGTCGCGCAGCTGCTGCACCGCGCCGCCGGCCAGCTGAGCGCGTTCAACCCAGCCGTCGCCGAGCGCTTCCTGTCGGGCGCCGTCGCCTTGTTCGGCCGCGCGGGCCAGCCCGGCGCGGCGCTGCTGCCCCTGCACATCGAGCGCCATGCGCTGCTCTACAACCTCGGGCGGCTGGCCGAAGCCAATGCCCTGTACACCACCATCGAGCAAGGCTGCGTCGATCCGCTGCAGCTGGCCGATGCCGCCTGCGTGCAGATCAACAGCCTCACCAACCAGGCCCGGCCGCGCGAGGCTGTCGCTCTGGGCGAGGCGCTGCTGGACCGGCTGGGCCAGGCCCTGCCCAGCCCCGAGCAACTGGGCGCCCAGATGGGCCAGGGCAGCGCCGTCTTCAGCCGTTGGCTGGACCCCGATACGCTGGCCGCCGATTTGCAGCGTCCGAACGCCAGCGATCCGCACGCGCTGGCCGCCGGGCGGGTGCTCAACCGCATGACCCCGGCCAGCTTCTTCTGCGACCCGGCGATCCTCGCCGGCCTGGTTCTCGCCGGTCAGCGCTTGTGGATCGAACACGGGCCGGCGGCCGAGTTCGTGGGGCCGTTGAGCAGTGCGGCCTTCATCTCCATGGGGGCGTGGCAGGACTACCGCACCGGCATGGCGCTCGTGCGCCGCTTGATGGATGTCAGCGAAGCGCGGGGCTACCACCCCGAGGCCTCGCAGGCCCGTTTCCTGTTGGCGCTCGGTTGCGGGCATTGGGCGATCCCGCTGGAAGACAACGCCCGCGAAGCGCAGCGTGCCCGCGAAGGCTTGCTGCAGGGCGGCAACCTGCTGGACGCCTGCTTCACCTACTACCCGTCGATGTACTCGCTGCTGGAAAGCGCGCCATCGCTCGAACGCAGTGCCGCGGAGACTGACGCGGCACTCGCCTTCACCGTGCGCACCGGCAACGACTCTGCCGCCGCCGGCTTCGTGTCGCCGCGGCAACTCGTGCGCATGCTGCTGGGCGCAACCGAGCGACTCGGCAGCTTCGACGACACCGTCTTCAACGAAGCGTCGCATCTCGCCAGCCTGGGCGCCCATCGCCTGGCGGCGGCCAACTTCCATGTCATGCGCGCCCTGGGCGCGGCGCTGGCCGGCGACATCCCGGCGCTGGTCCACCATGCCGCCGCGGCCATGCCACTGCGGGCCGCGATTCCGGGTCTCTACCTGTCGGCACTGGCACCGCTGCTGCAGGCGCTCGCGCTGGCCCAACGCGCGCGCACGGCGACGCCCGAGGAGCGCACCGTCCACCTGGGCGAACTGGACGCCTGTCACGACTGGCTCGCGCTGCGCGCGGCGGATGCGCCGGGCAACTTCCTGCACCTGGTGCGCTGGATCGAGGCCGAGCGCGCCTGGGCCATCGGCGACTTCCGTGGCGCCGCTTCGGCCTTCGATGCCGCGCAGGAGCTGGTCGAATCGCGGCAGCGGCCATGGCACCAGGCCCTGATCACTGAACGGGCTGCCCTGTGCCTGCTGGAGCATGGACTGCAGCGCGCCGGCGCCAAGCTGATGGCCCAAGCGCGGCAGCATTACGCCCAGTGGGGCGCCACCGCCAAGGTGCACGCGCTCGATCGCACGCATGCGTTCCTGCGCAGCGCCGCCAGTGCGGATGAGCCGGCGCTACCGGGCGAACGCACGGGCGACACCATCGACATGCTGGGCGTCTTGCGCGCCTCCCAGGCCTTGAGTTCGCAAACCAGCCTGGGGGGCTTGAAAAGCAGTGTCGTGAAGCTGCTCGGCACGATGACCGGCGCGACCTCGGTGCTGTTGGCGCTGTGGAACGAGGAGCACAAGCAATGGCTGCTCAGCGCCACTTCGGATCAACAGGCGGCCCCCGTCCCGGTCGACGCAGCCAGCGCGCGCGGTCTGTTGTCGCTGTCCGCCTTCCGCTACGCCGTGCGCACTCTGGAGCCGCTGCTGGTGGAGGACGCGACGCAGGACGACCGCTTTTCGCAAGATCCGTACGTCGTCGGGCTCGAGCGTTGTTCCCTGCTGGTGATCCCGATCCTGAGCCAGGGCGTGCCGCGTGCGGTGCTGCTGCTGGAGAACCGGCTCAGCCGCGGGGCCTTCTCGGCCGGGCGCCTGGACGCGGTGACGCTGATCGCCGGGCAGCTTGCGGTCTCGCTGGAAAACGCGCTGCTGTATCAGGAACTGGAGCAGCGCGTCGAGCAGCGCACCCTCGAGCTGCGCCATACGCAGGCCGAGCTCGTGGGCACGGCGCGGCGCGCCGGCATGGCGGAAATCGCCACCAACGTATT
>DATMIN010000268.1:0-3324 GCA_035554275.1 Burkholderiaceae bacterium | reverse complement strand
GAGACCGAGATCGTCGGGAACTTCGACGAGAAATCCTTCGCGCGCTGCGCGATCTTCACCGCGACCTGGCGCGCCACGCCCTTGTAGAGCCCGGCGATCTCGCCGTCGGGGTCGCTCACCACGCTCGGCCGGCCGCTGTCGGCCTGGACGCGGATCGACAGGTTCAGCGGCAGCGCGCCGAGGTAGTCCATCTGGTATTCGGCCGCCAAACGCTTGCCGCCGCCTTCGCCGAACACGTGCTCGATGTGGCCGCACTGCTCGCACACGTGCACCGCCATGTTCTCGACGATGCCCAGGATCGGCACGCCGACCTTCTCGAACATCTTGATGCCCTTCTTGGCGTCGAGCAGCGCGATGTCCTGCGGCGTCGTCACGATCACCGCGCCGGTCAGCGGCACGCGCTGGCTGAGCGTCAGCTGGATGTCGCCGGTGCCGGGCGGCATGTCGACGATCAGGTAGTCGAGGTCTTTCCAGTTGGTCTGGCGCAAGAGCTGCTCGAGCGCCTGCGTGGCCATCGGGCCGCGCCAGATCATCGGGTTGTCGGCGTCGACGAGGAAGCCGATCGACATCACCTGCACGCCGTAGTTCTCGAGCGGCTCCATCGTCTTGCCGTCGTCGCTCTCGGGGCGGCCCCCGATGCCCATCATCATCGGCTGGCTCGGGCCGTAGATGTCGGCGTCGAGGATGCCGACCGAAGCACCCTCGGCGGCGAGCGCGAGCGCGAGGTTGACGGCGGTCGTGCTCTTGCCGACACCGCCCTTGCCCGACGCCACCGCGACGATGTTCTTCACCGTCGGCATCAGCTGCACGCCGCGCTGGACCGCGTGCGCGACTATTCTGCTGGCGACGTTGACGCTGACGTTCTCGACCCCCGCCACACTGCGCGCCGCCGCGATCAGCGCCTTGCGAAAGCCGCCGACCTGGCTCTTCGCCGGGTAGCCGAGTTCGACGTCGAACGCGACATCGCCGCCGTCGACGCGCAGGTTCTTCAGCGCACGCGTCGAGACGAAATCGGCGCCGGTGTTCGGGTCGACGACGGTCTTCAGGGCTTCGAGCAGCGCGGGTTCGGCAATGGGCATGGAGCGCACAGGAGTGAGGGGGCGAATCGGCGCCGAGTCTAGCCCGATCGGCCCGGCCGACCGGTGGTGCGTGATTCGCGGCCAAAATGGCGCTATGCAACGACGCAACCTGCTCGGCGCCGCATGCGCCACCGCCGTCCTCGGCCCCGCCGCCCTCACGCCATTCGCCGCCCACGCCGCGCTGAAGCCGCTAGGCAAGCCGCAGCCGTTCGACCTCGCGTGGCTGAAGGGCCAAGCGCGCACCCTCGCTGCGGCGCCGTACAAGCCCTCGGCCACCAAGCTGCCCGCGCCGATCGCCGCGCTGAGCTGGGATCAGTACCAGCAGATCCGCTTCCTGCCCGAGCATGCGCTGTGGGCCGACCAGAAGCTGCGCTTCCAGGTCGAGCTGTTCCACCTCGGCCTGTACTTCAAGCGGCCGGTGCAGATGTTCGAGGTCGCCGGCGGCCAGGCGCAGCAGCTCGCCTACGACCCGGCAATGTTCGACTACGGCAAGAGCGGCATCGACGGCCGCCGCCAGCCGGCCGACCTCGGCTTCGCGGGGTTTCGCTTCCGCTTCCACCTCGCGCCGCAGTTCGACCTCGCCGCGTTCCTCGGCGCGAGCTACTTCCGCGCGACCAGCGGCACGCGCCAGTACGGCTTGTCGGCGCGCGGCCTGGCGATCGACACCGGCCTGCCGCGGCCCGAGGAGTTCCCCGACTTCACCGCGTTCTGGTTCGAGCGCCCGGCGGCCGACTCGAGCACGCTGGTGGTCTACGCGCTGCTCGATTCGCCGAGCATCGCCGGCGCCTACCGCTTCGCGATCACGCCCGGCGACACCACGCTGATGGACATCGACGTGGCGCTGTACCCGCGCAAGGAGATCGAGCGCTTCGGCATCGCGCCGTGCACGAGCATGTTCCAGACCGGCGAGAACGACCGCCGGCGCGGCAACGACTGGCGCCCCGAGATCCACGATTCCGACGGGCTGTCGATGCAGACCGGCGCCGGCGAATGGATCTGGCGCCCGCTGCGCAACCCGCGCGGCGTGACCTACAACGCGTTCGCCGACAAGAGCCCGCGCGGCTTCGGCCTGTTGCAGCGCGACCGCGACTTCGCCAACTACCAGGACGACGGCGTGTTCTACGACCGCCGCCCGAGCCTGTGGGTCGAGCCGAAGGGCGACTGGGGCGCGGGCGCGGTCACGCTGGTCGAGATCCCGACCGACAACGAGACCTACGACAACATCGCCGCGTTCTGGCAGCCGGCCGACAAGCCCAAGCCCGGTCAGGAGTTCCTGATCGGCTATCGCCTGTACTGGGGCCGCGAGGCGCCGGCGCGCCCGCCGCTGGCGCACGTGGTCGCGACGCGCACCGGCATCGGCGGTGTGGTCGGCAAGGACCGCAGCTACTTCTCGTGGCGCTTCGCGGTCGACTTCGCCGGCGGCGACCTCGCGCTCGTCGATTGGAAGACGCCGGTCGAGGCGGTGATCGTCGCCTCGCGCGGCCGCATCGAGATCACCTCGGCGCGCCCGCTCGACGCGGTGCACGGCTGGCGCGCGATGTTCGACATCGTGCCCGAGGCGAACAGCACCGAGCCGATCGCGCTGCGGCTTTACCTGCGCGCCGACGGCCAGCCGCTGACCGAGACCTGGCTCTACGAGTACACGCCGCCGCCGCTCGGCGAGCGGCCGCTGATCTGAGCCGCGCGACGGGCGAACCTTAGAATTGATGGCTTCCCGCCGCCGGCGCAGCCCATGACCCGCAAGCTCTTCGTCACCACCGCACTGCCGTACGCGAACGCGCCGTTCCACATCGGCCACATGATGGAGTACATCCAGGCCGACATCTGGGTGCGCTTCCAGCGCATGGCCGGCCACGAAGTGCACTTCGTCTGCGCCGACGACGCGCACGGCGCGGCGATCATGATCGCGGCCGAGAAGGCCGGCCAGACGCCGCAGGAATTCGTCGCCGGCATCGCGGCCGGTCGCAGGCAATACCTCGACGGCTTCCACATCGGCTTCGACAACTGGCACTCGACCGACGGCCCCGAGAACCACGAACTCGCCAAAGACATCTACCGGGCCCTCCGCAAGCAGGGCCTGATCGCCGAGCGCACGATCGAACAGTTCTACGACCCGGTCAAGGGCATGTTCCTGCCCGATCGCTACATCAAGGGCGAGTGCCCGCGCTGCGGCACGAAAGACCAGTACGGCGACAACTGCGAGAACTGCGGCGCCGTCTACGCGCCCACCGACCTGAAGAACCCG
>DATMIN010000267.1:0-34978 GCA_035554275.1 Burkholderiaceae bacterium | reverse complement strand
TCAAGAACACCTTCACCGACATCGCGCACATCCTGGAGTCGTGCAGCGACAACGGCACCCGCTTCGAGATCGAGTGCTACGACATCGGGCATCTCTACACCGCGGCGCACTTCATCGACCGCGGGCTGATCAAGCCGCCATTCCTGATTCAGTCGGTGTTCGGCATCCTGGGCGGCATCGGTGCGCATCCCGAGGATGTGATTCACATGCGGCGCACGGCAGACCGCCTGTTCGGAGATGCATACCAATGGTCTGTCCTGCCTGCAGGTCGCAACCAGATGACCATTGGTGCGCAGGCGGCCTCCATGGGCGGACATGTACGCGTCGGCCTCGAAGACTCGCTGTGGGATGGCCCGGGCGAGCTCGCCGAAACCAATGCGGCGCAGGTCCGGCGCATGCGCGGCATTCTGGAGGCCTTGTCGCTCGCGGTGGCCACGCCGGCCGAAGCGCGCCAGATTCTGCAGCTCAAGGGAGGCGATAACGTGGCGTTCTGAGCCCGGCATTCCATCGAAGCAGGAGGGGAACCGGGCTCATCGAGCATGCGATTGGAAAGCTGAGGGCGTGGGACGCGGCACATGAATGGCTCGCTCGAGAACCGACACGGCTTCGCCGGCGCATACTCACGACGGCTGCCTCAATGCACCGCCGCGTACATGATGTCTTCTTCGCTCGCCTCGCCGGCGGTGAACTCCTCGACCACCTTGCCCTGCCGCGCGACCAGAATGCGGTCGGACAGCGCCATGATCTCTGGCAGGTAGGACGAGATCACCACCACCGCTTTGCCTTCGTCGGCCAGTCGCTCGATCAGTTCGTGTATCTCACTGATGGCTCCGACGTCGACCCCGCGAGTCGGCTCATCGAGGATCACCAGCCGCGGTTCCTGCACCAGCGACTTCGCGATGACCACCTTCTGCTGGTTCCCGCCCGACAGTTCGACCACATTGACGTTCGTGCCGATTGCGCGGATGCAGAGCGCCCGGGTCCAGTGCTCACCGAGCTGGCGCGCGATGCTGCGCGAGACCAGGATCTTGCCCCGGCCAAAGCGCGCGAGCCAGCCGGCATAGATGTTGTCTGCGATCGACATGGTCTGATAAAAGCCCTCGATCTTGCGGTCCTCGGTGATGTAGGCGATTCCGTCCTTGACCGCCTGTGCGGGCACGCGGTAGCGCACGGGCCGGCCGTCAAGCAGGACTTCGCCCCCGTGGAATGTGTTGCGCTTTGCCAGGCCCGCCACGACCTTGAAGGTCTCGGTTCGGCCGGCGCCGACGAGTCCGAACACGCCGGTGATCTGCCCCGCGAAGACCGACAGCGTGTTGTTCTTGACCATCGTCCCCATGCTGAGGTTCTCGACCGCCAGCACGCGATGGCCCGCGGGCCGAACGCGCTGCTTGCGCTGTCCATAGAGCGTCTGCGAGAGATCCCGCCCGACCATCGCCTGCACGATGCGGGCGCGGTCGAAGGCCTTCGCCGCATCGGTGACCACGCGCTTGCCATCGCGCAGCACCGTGATGCGGTCGGCGATCTGGAGCGCTTCCTCGAGCGCGTGGGATATGAAGATCACGGAGACGCCTCGCGCCTTGAGGTTCGCGACAAGATCGAAGAAATACTTCTTCTCCTCGGGCGTGAGCGTCGCGGTCGGTTCGTCGAAGATGATGACGCGGGCCTTGTGAAGCACGGCGCGCGCGATCTCGACCATCTGCTTCTTCGCGGCGCCGAGCGCGCCGACCGGCGTCGCCGGATCAACGTCGAAATTGAGCGACTGCAGGAACTGCTGCGCCGCGATGTAGATGCCACGCAGCCGGTTGAAGAGCTTCTCCTCGCCCAGGAACAGGTTCTGCGCAACCGTCATCGTCGGCACCAGGCTCGTTTCTTGAAAGACCATGGCGATGCCAGCCTTGCGGGCATCGTCGGGTGAGCGCAGGTTCACCGCCTGGCCCTCAACGAGCAACTGCCCGGAAGTGAGGGTCACCACGCCGACCATCACCTTCGTCAGCGTCGACTTGCCTGCGCCGTTCTCACCGAGGATGGCGTGCACCTCGCCGCGTTCGAGTTCGAAGTCGATGCCCTCGATCGCGGCGACGCCGCCGTACTGCTTTGTGGCCTGGCGCAGTGCAAGAATGCGTTCGGTCATGCTCGGATCGTGTGGAGGGCAAGAGGCGAGGAGAGCACGCCAGGCGCGGGTGCGCTGCTTGCGGTCGGGGCGGTCGTCGTCGCGGTGTCCGGCAGCGGGATCCGCAGCACGCACCCCGAACCCTTCGCCAGCGCGTACAGGTTGCTTCCGAGTTGGACAGCCGCGACCACGCCATGATGTCGTCCGCCCACGCGGCTATGCATCGCCTCGGCCATCCGGCCATCGGCTGCGAGCCGGATCACCAGGCCGTACGAGCGCGGCGGCGCCCAGGGCTTGAGCACGCCCATGGTCTTGACGCCGCCGCCCTGCAGCGGCTCCAGGAAACTGTGGCCCGAGGAGAGCGCCGGAGCAACCCAGTAGCGCGGGTCGACCTCGGCGACCATGCGGCGCCGGAATTCGGGCTCGCGCAGCACCATCTCGACGAGCTGGGTCCGGCACGTGAACACCGTCAGCCAGGCGCCGCCGCCAGGAGCCGGCGACAGGCGAGACGGATAGCCGGGAAGTCGGTCGAGCACGGGCGTCTGGCCGCCGTTCGGCGGGCGCGACGATGCCGCCGTGGAGGCCGGCGGCACCACGGCCGACGGGAGCTGCGGCGAAATCGACAACACGCGGTGCCGCCAGCTCTCCGAGACCCAGATGCGCCCATCGGCCATCGCACAGGCGCCGAAGGCGAACTCCAGATCATCCTTCAGCACGGTCGCGGTGCCATCGAGGTCGAGCCGAACGAGGCGCCCGCTGTGGCCGAGAGACATCAGGTCGTGGCTCCATCGGTCGCACTCGAAGTGCGCCGAACCTTCGGTGGCGAGCAGGCTGCCATCGGGCAGGAAAGACAGGGAGTTCACGGACACGAAGCTTGCCTGGCCTGCACGGTTCCACTCGCGTGCCGATGCATCCGCGACGGCGGGCTTCGGCCCGGCGGCGCCGCCCGTGAGCGAAATCAATCGCACCCGCCTGCCACCAAGCGCCACGGCCATCTTCTGCCCCGCGCCGGCGAGCGCGGTCACCGCGTCATCGAAGACTGCGATCTCGCGCCGCGATCCGTCGAACGGATCCACCTGCCAAACCCGCGGACCATCCGCGACCCACAGGTTCCCGCTGTCGATCGCCATGTCGGCCGGATGCTCGAAGTGCGCGAGCACCTCGGCGGTTTCAAGGCGCTGGTTGGGCTTGAGCACGCCGTCGAACGGGGGCACGCTGCCGCCGGCGTCGCCACGGCCGAGCCAGCGTGCCCACCAGCGTTTGACCCGGCTGCTCACGATGGCACCCCTTTGGACTTCCAGCGCTGGTCATAGTGGACGAAGCACGGGTCGGCACCCTCGAGCCTGTACCGGCCGATGCGGTTGTTGAGCAAACCGCCGAGGTACAGGTGGCCGCGGTGTTCGCGCATCGATGTGATCATCGGGTGGTTGACGGCATGCTGGTCCCAGAGGCAGTCCAGGATTTCGCCGGTGGCGCTGAACTTCACGACGCAACCGGTGTTGATGTTCGGGAACAACCATTCGTCCGGTGGCAGCCGCGCGACCATGCGCTTGCGGAACCCGGGCATGCGCAGCGCGAGGTCGGTCGCCGGCGTTCGCATGCCGACGAGTGCGAGCCAGTAGTTGCCGTCCGAGGCCAGGTTGATGTTGTCGGGGTAGCCCGGCAAGTTCGGCAGCACGGTTTCGACCTGGCCCTTCTTCGGCCCATCGAACCAGAAGCGCCGTACGCGGTAGGCCATGGTCTCGGCGAACAGGATGGACTGGCCGTCCGGTGCGATCGAGATGCCGTTCGGGAAGTGCAGGTGGCGCAAGACCGTGCGGGTCGTGTTGTCGCGCGGGTCGTAGCAGATGATCCGCCCGTTGCCGCGTGCCTCGATGCCGTCGACAGCCCATTCGTCCATCTCGTAGCGCAGCGTGGCCTCGGAAAAGAAGACGCGCCCGTCCGGCGCGATGTCGAGGTCATCAGCCAGGCGCAGGCGGCTGTCATCGGCGATGGAGTTCCAGGAGCGGTTGGTCTCGTCGGTCGCGCGCTCGACTTTGCGTTGCGTCGTCACCCGGTACAGACCCATGCCGCCGACGCAGACATAGAGGTTGTCATGGCTGTCGAACGCCATGCCCAGCGGCGTGCCGCCGATGTGCGCGTAGATCTCCATGCGTTGATAGTCGGGCGCGAAAAATCGCATGATGTCGCCGTGGCGCGATCCGCAATAGAGGTTGTCCTCGCGGTCGAGGATCACATCCTCGGGACCTTCGACGCGTTCGAGCCCGATCGCCTCGGCGACACGCAGTTTGTCGTTCAGTGCATACGGCGAGCCCGACAGTGGTTCGCAAGAAGGCGCGGGAAGCGGCGCCTGATAGGCCGGGCTCACGTACACGCGATTGAGGATGCGTTGGCGGTTCTTGGTCCAGCGGATGTCGATCACCGCGGCCAGCAGCAGGATGCCGGCGAGCACCATGCGGTTGAACCCGCCCGCAACCGAGAGCGAGGTCATTCCGTTGACGATCAGCAGCACGATCAGCGTACCGACGACTGCCTTCGTCACCGAACCCTTGCCGCCGCCCAGGCTGATGCCACCCAGCACGGCCGCCGTCAGAGCCGTGACCTCGAGGCCGACGCCGATGTCGCCTCCGACCGATCCCAGGCGCGATGCGAAGAACACGGAGCCGCACGCCACCAAAAGGCCCGATCCGACGTAGCAGCCCGCAACCGTCGAGCGCACCGCGATTGCGGCGTTGTAGGCGGAGCGCCGCGAACCGCCGATCGCATAGATGTGCCAGCCCGGCCGCATCCGCGTGAGGAACACATGGCCCGCGATCGCAACCAGTGCAAAGCCGATGACCGAGGTCGGCATGCCCAGAGTGCTGCCGTTACCGATGAACTCCCAGCTCCTGGACTCCGGCATGACGCCGGCGATCGCCGTCGCGTAGCGCTGCGACAGCAGTTCGTAGAGCGCGCGGTAGACGATCAGCGTGATGAGCGTGGTGAGGAACGCCCGCAGTCTCAGGTACCCGATCAGAACGCCGTTGACTGCGCCCAGCATGGCGCCGATGAGGAGCGTTGCCGTCACCGCGAGGCCGACTGGCCAATCCAGCACGTGGATGAACAACAGGATCGAGAAGTTGCACAGGGCAAAGGTCGAGCCCACGGACAAATCAATGCCACCGACGATCAGCACCAGGCTCAAGCCGAGCACCACGAACCCGATTTCGCCGGCCTGCCGACCTGCATCGGCCAGCCGCACCGGCGAGAGAAACCCGGGAATCACCTGGCCCAGCGCGAAGGCCACCAACAGGAGCACCCCCACCGGAATCGCGGTCTCGGTCCAGCGCTTTGCCAGGATTTCGCCGAGCAGGTGATCAGGCCACCATCGGTAGCGCAGGCGTGTCAGGGTTTCGTTGACGTTCGGCGCGGCAGTTCCCGGGTTGATCGGGGAAGGATGCATCGACTTACTTCACGGCCTCGAGAGTCCAGCAGCGCTGGGTTGCCGGGTCCTTCGTGATGGGCGTGAGCTGCGAGAAGATCGCTCCCTTCGAGGTGCCGGGCTTGACGCCCGACTGAAGCAGCCACTTGATCATTGTCGACATGGTGGTGATCTGGGCCTCGACGTTGTAGTTCATGTAGTGGTCGAAGGAGCCCGCCTTGACCATGTCGCAGGCGCTCTTCTGCGCGCCGCCGCCAGAAGTCGAGAGAAACACCTTGCCGGTCAGGTTCGATTCCTTGATGGCGGCGGCGGTACCGATATCCATGCCGTCCCAGAAGCCGACGATGCCGCAGAGGTCGGGGTTCGACTTCAGCACTGTCTGGGTGAGCGCCTTTGCCTTCGCGACGTCCCAGTCGGCCGGCTGGCTCGACACCACCTTCACTTCCGGATGCTTCGCCAGGACGTTCTCGACGCCTTTGAGCGTGTAGGCGCTGGCGGCGGCCGAGATCGCCCCCTGCACGATCGCGATCTTGTTCGACTTGCCCTTGCAGGACGCGACAACCGCTTCGGCCTGTTTCTCGCCCATGTCGACCCAGTCGGGCCCGATGTAGCCGGCCGACGAATAGGTCGAGCGCATATTGATCTGCAGCACGTAGATGCCGGCCGCCTCCGCGCGCTGGAGGAGGCGCGCGTTGGTGGTGACGTCGAGGTTGTGCACGATGATGATGTCCGGCTTCTCGCCAATGAGATTGGTAATGGCCTGCGCGCCGGCGTCGGCGCTGAAGTTGGCGTCGCGCAGGACGAACTTGACGCCGAGCGGCTCGAGCTCGCGCCGAATGCCGCCATACCAGCCTTGCGTCAGGTCGATGACCATCGCGCCCGCGACGAACGCCACGGTCTTGCCATTGAGCGTCTTGTAGTAGTCAGCGCGCGACGGCTCCTCCAGGCCCTTGCCCTGCGCCAGTGCCGGCAACGACAAGAGCGACAGGGCGGCGACACCCGCGAGGAAGCGCAGACCACGCCACGTGGTGGCGCGGGCACAAGGCAGAAGGGACGGCGCGGTCGGACGGTGCATGGATGTCTCCTGGTGTGAGCGGGTCGAGCCGCCCGGGTTGAAGTGAGCGAAGCCGGGCGTTCGCGCACCCGTGTGGTTTCGGCACGTCAAAGATCTCCCTGCTGGGCGGTCTCTTCATTGCGCGGATTGATGAACGACTCGGCGGCGATCGCAATCAGCAGGATCAGCCCGCGAATGAGGTTCTGGACCGTGAAGCTGACGTCGAGCAGGGTCATGCCATTGAGCAGCGTGCCGATGAGCAGCGTGCCGATCAGCACATTGCTGACGCCCCCGCGTCCGCCGGTCAGCCCGATGCCCCCAAGCACGACGACCAGAATCACGTCATAGATGAGGGACGAAGTGAAGATGCGGGTCGGCAGGCTTCCGATCGAGGCTGCCATCACCGCCCCGGCGATCGCACCGATTGCCGCTGACAGCACGTACTGCGCCATCAGCACGGGTCTGACGGACGCGCCGCTCGCGCGTGCCGCGAGCGGGTTGTCGCCGATGGCGTAGATGAAGGCGCCCAGGCGCGTGCGGCGCAACATGAAGCCGACCAGAATCGCCGTGCCTGCGAAAGTGACGACCGGCATGGGCACGCCTGCCAGGGCGCCACGGCCGAGCCAGGCGAGGCCGTCGAGCGACGCGCCCCACGAGGGCGTCTCGATCGGGAGCAGGACCGACTGGCCGAGGCCGCTGAGGAACAGGCCACTCGCCAGGGTCGTGAACAGCGGAGGTACCTCGGCGAAGGCGATCAGCCAGCCATTGACCAGGCCGAACGCCAGGCTGAGAGCGACGCCGCACGCCAACGCCGTTCCCGCCGAATGGCCGCCCTGGACCATGGACAGGATCAGGCCGGGCGGCACCGCGAGCGACGCGACCATCGAGAGATCGATGCCACGGCCGATGACAACGACCGCCATCCCCAGCCCGAGGATGCCGAGGATGGCGACGTTTTGCAGCAGGGTCAGAAGGTTGTCGGGCTTCGCGAACCCCGGAAGCAGGGCGACGAAGCCGAGGAACACCGCGACGAACATCACCAGAACGATGGTTCGTTGCGTCAGTCTGCGAGCATGTTGAGGGCCTGGTGCCATTCCTTGTCTCCGGTAGCCGACGGCTCGCATGGCCTCGAGGTGCGTTCGCCTGGCTGCTCTGCCGACGGGAGCGGTCGTTCGATGGTCTTCGGCGCACGGCCGCCACTGTGCTCGGGGCAGCGCCGAAACACGTCGTCCAAACAGACGATTTATTTGGCGTGGACTGGATCGTCGTCGTCGCGATCTGGTTGGGACCGCCGACCGCGCAAAGGAACTTCGTCGATTCCGACGACGCTTCGCAAAGTGGTCGCATCAAAAAATGCGGTCATGCAACAAGCGAGGCTCGCATGACACAGACACGTTCACAGCAACGCCTGGCCGGCAAGGTGGCGATCATCACGGGCGCCGCGTCGGGCATCGGCCAGGCGACGGCGCAACTCTTCGCCGACGAAGGCGCCACGGTGATCGCCGTCGACAGGCCCGGCTCGACGATCATGACCGCACACGGGCGCTGGTCGCAGATCGTGCCGCTGGCGCAGGATGTGACGGCCGTGGAGGCACCCGCCGCGATCGTCGATACCGCGCTGCGCGAAGCCGGCGCAGTGGACATCCTCTTCAACAACGCCGGGGTCTCCGGCAGCGCTTTGGCCGAAGCGGTGACCGACTCGATGTGGGACCACGAGTTCGCGGTCAACACACGCGCCGTGTTTCGCCTGTGCCGCGAGGCGATTCCCGCGCTGCGGCGGCGCGCCGAGCAGACCGGCCGTGCGCGCATCATCAATACAGCATCGGTGATGGCCGAGCGTTGCGACATCGGCCTGAGTTCCTATGCTGCTTCGAAGCATGCCGTGGCGGGCCTGAGCAAGACGCTGGCGCTTGAACTGGGCAAGTGGAAGATCACGGTCAACTACCTGTTGCCGGGCGCGATCTACACCGGGATGACGAAGGACAGCTTCGATCAGGACTCCATCCGCGGTGTGTGGGAGAAGAAGGCCGCGCTGCGCCGGCTCGGCATGCCCATCGACATCGCGCGCGCGGTGCTGCTGCTGGCCAGCGACGAAGCGGACTTCATCACGGGCCACGGGCTGGTGGCCGACGGGGGCCTGACCTTGCGGGTCTGATGCCGCGCCGGGTCATCGCGCCGCCGCGCTTGAAAGCTCGGGTCGAAGATTCGTCCATAACGACGATGAACGACCGCCCGCCGCCGTCCAAGATCGGCCCTTCGCAACGTCCACCGAAGTTCGTCCTGTCGGGCTCGGACGAAGCCGGTGGCCTCCTCCACAGGACTCTCAAGATGGGATTTCAGAACAAGGTCGTCTTCGTCGCCGGCGGATCCAGCGGCATCAACCTGGGCATCGCGGAGGTGTTCGCCGAGGACGGGGCCCGCGTGGTCGTGCTCAGCCGTAACCAGGAGCGGGTGGACGCTGCGGTGGCGCATCTGCGCGGCGTGGGCGGCGAGGCCATGGGGTTCGCGGCCGACGTGCGGCAGTTCCAGGCTCTGGCGGACGCGATGGCGGCTACGGTCGCGGCGTGGGGACCGATCGATGTACTCATTTCAGGGGCGGCCGGAAACTTCGCCGCGCCAGCGGCGGAACTCTCGGCCAACGGTTTCAAAGCCGTGGTCGACATCGACCTTCTCGGAACGTTCAATGTCATGCGCGCCGCGCTGCCGCACCTGCGCAGGCCGGGCGCTTCCATCGTCAACATCAGCGCTCCGCAATCGACCCTGCCCACGCCGCATCAGATCCACGTGTGCGCGGCGAAGGCGGGTGCGGATCAGGTGACGCGGGTGGCTGCCATCGAATGGGGCCCGATGGGAGTGCGCGTGAACGCGATTTCCCCGGGGCCGATCGCCGACACCGAGGGCATGCGGCGCTTGGCGCCCACCCCGGCGTCCGAATTGGCGTGGACAAATAGCGTGCCACTGCGCCGTTTCGGCACGAAGCGCGAGATCGGCGTGGTCGCCCGATGGCTGTGCTCCGAGGAAGCCTCCTACATCAACGGTGTGGTGCTGCCGGTGGACGGCGGCGTAGCGCTGGGCGGCTCCAGCGCCCATGCGCACAACATGTTCGCCCGAACGGAGTGAGACCGTGAACGCACGTGTGGCGGTAACCATCGCAGACGGCATTGCCGATGTGCGGCTCGATCGTGCGGAGAAGATGAATGCGTTGGACTCTGCGATGTTCAGCGCATTGCTCGAAACCGGCGAGCGGTTGAAGCGGGAGAGGGCCATCCGCGCGGTGGTGCTGTCTGGTGTCGGACGGGCTTTTTGCGCCGGCTTGGACATGCTGTCTTTTGAGCGCATGAGCGGTGGCGGCAGTGTCGGTGACGAAGGGAGCGGTCCGCTGGGTTGCGGATTGCTTGCGCGCACCTTCGGCAACGCCAACGCGTTCCAGCACGTGGCAATGATGTGGCGGGACATTCCCGTTCCGGTCATCGCCGCTTTGCATGGGGTGGCGTTCGGGGGCGGCCTGCAGATCTCGTTGGGTGCGGATATCCGTTACGTGACGCCGGACGCACGCCTGTCGGTGATGGAGATCAAGTGGGGGCTGGTGCCGGACATGGCGGGCGTCCTGCTCATGCGCGAGCTTGCTCGCCCGGACGTTGTGCGGGAGTTGACCTTTACCGGGCGGCAGTTTTCCGGTGAAGACGCAGTGCGTCTGGGCATTGCCACACAAGTGCATGCCGATCCGTATGCGCAGGCGCTGTCAACGGCCCGAAATCTGGCACAGCAAAGTCCCGATGCGGTGCGTGCCGCGAAGCGCCTGCTGAATATGGCCTTGGCCGCAGATCCAGCTTCCGTTCTGCTTGCCGAATCCCTGGAACAAGACCGCTTGATCGGCAGCCCCAACCAGCTCGAGGCGGTACGAGCCAACCTCGAAGGGCGATCGCCCGAGTTCCTGGATTAGAGGCAAGCGCAAACATGGTTTTGCAGCGAGTGCGTCGTCAATGCATGGCTCGCTTCGCCAAACCGTCCAAACAGACGATTCCTCGCCAGATCACCCGTCCACCAGAATGAACACAAGATGATCAATCACTTCGAGTTTTCCGGTAAACGCGCACTGATCGTTGGCGGTTCGAGCGGGATCGGCAATGCCACGGCACAAGCGTTGCGGTCATGCGGCGCCTCGGTCCACGTGTGGGGAACGCGTCCCGGCCCCGCCGACTACTCCGATTCAGCGGATTCCGACCTCGCGGGTCTGCATTACACCCAGGTAGACGTGGCCGACCGTCAGCGTATGCAGACCCTCGAGCCGGGCTTCGATGGGCTGGATGTGCTGGTGCTGTCACAAGGCATGGTCTTGTACGACAGGGCGGAGTTCGAGCCCGCCGGCTTTCGCCAGGTCGTGGAGGTCAATCTCAACAGCGTGATGGATTGCTGCACTCGCTTTCACCCGATGCTGAAGGCCAGCAAGGGATCGATCGTGATCATCAGCTCCGTGGTGGCTTTTCAGTCCGCGCGCGGCAACCCGGCGTACGCGGCGTCCAAGACCGGTGCCATGGGACTGACGCGTACGCTGGGCGACGCTTGGGCAACCGATGGCGTTCGCGTCAATGGTGTTGCGCCGGGCCTGGTGCCCACCAAGATGACCAAGGCCACCACCGATCATCCGCGGCGGCTCGAGGCCATGGTTTCGCAGATTCCGCTGGGCCGACCCGGCACGGCGCCCGAGATCGCCTCTGCCGTGCTGTTCCTGGCGTCGCCCATGGCTTCCTACATGGTCGGCCAGACCCTGGTGGTCGACGGCGGCATGAGCCTGCGTTGACGCAGCCGACCATGAGCGATGACTCCTGGCGCACCCTGGTCGACTGCGCGCGGCTGGCCGGATGGATGGACGGGCAAGGTCTCGAGCAGGGCCCGATCGAAGATGCGCGCCCGCTCACGGGCGGCACCCAAAACCTGCTGCTGCTCTTCCGGCGCGGCAAGCGCCGCTTTGTGTTGCGCCGGCCTCCGCCGCATCCGCGCACCGATGGCACCGAGACCATGCGGCGCGAAGCCAGGGTGCTCGCCGCGCTAGGGAACACCGCGGTGCCGCATCCACGCCTGATTGCCGCTTGCGACGACAAGTCAGTGCTGGGAGCGGGCTTCTTTCTGATGGAGCCCGTCGACGGATTCACCGCGACAGTCGGCCTGCCCGAGCCGCACGCCTCCAAACCAGACTGGCGCCACCGCATGGGCCTGTCGATGGTGGAAGCAATCGCGCAGTTGGGCCAGGTCGACTATGTGGCCGCAGGGCTGGGCGAATTCTCGAAGCTGGACAACTACCTGGGGCGGCAGGCGGGGCGCTGGCGTGCCCAGCTGGAAGGCTATCGGCAATACCCGGGGTGGCCCGGCCCGTCCATCCTCCCGGGGGTGGACGAAGTGTCGGCGTGGCTCGGCGCGAATTGCCCCGCGACTTTCCGGCCCGGCATCGTCCATGGCGACTTTCATCTGTCCAATGTCATGTTCCGTACCGATGCCCCTGAACTGGCCGCAGTGGTCGATTGGGAACTGGCCAGCATCGGCGAGCCGCTCATGGACCTGGGTTGGCTGCTGGCCACCTGGCCTGACGAGAACGGCCGCAACGTCGCGCCCACCCTGGAAGTCGGGCCATGGGAAGGCTTTGCCGGGCCAGGCGAACTGGCTGCGCATTACGCGCAGTGCAGCGGGCGCGACTTGCGCGACCTGGACTGGTACGTGGTGCTGGCCTGCTACAAGCTGGGGATCCTGCTCGAAGGCACGCACGCGCGGGCCTGCGCCGGCAAGGCGTCCAAGAACGTCGGCGACAGCCTGCATGCCGCCACCCTCAACCTCTTTGCCCGCGCACGGTCCCGAATCGCTCGCGCCGGCCAATTGCCGGAGCCCGCATGAATTTCGAGCACAGCCCCCACGCGGTGGTGCTGCAGCAGCGCCTGCAAGCCTTTTTCGACGAGCACGTTGTTCCCAATGAGCATCGTTTCGACCTGGAAATCGACGCTAACCGGCGGGCCGGCAATCCCTGGCAGGCGACCCGTGTCGTGGAAGAGTTGAAAGTTGTTGCGCGCGCCGCAGGCCTTTGGAACTTGTTCCTGCCGCACAAGAGCGCGCGGGTTCCCGAGCCGTTGAGCAACCTCGAATACGCCCCGCTGTGCGAGATCATGGGCCGCATCCCTTGGGCGCCGGAAGTCTTCAACAGCTCGGCGCCGGACACCGGCAACATGGAAACGCTGGAGCTGTACGGCACCGAAGAGCAAAAGAGTCAGTGGCTGGACCCGCTGCTGCGCGGCGAGATCCGCTCCACCTTCATGATGACCGAGCCCGACACGGCGTGCTCGGATGCCACCAACGTGCAGACCCGCATCGAGCGCGATGGCGACCACTACGTGATCAACGGCCGCAAGACCTGGATCTCCGGCGCGGGCGACCCGCGCACCAAGATTCACATCGTGATGGGCAAGACCGACTTCAACGGTCCACGGCACCGGCAGCAGTCGCTGATCCTGGTGCCGCAGGGCACGCCCGGCGTCTTCGTCAAAGAGCCGTTGCGCGTGTTCGGCTACGACGACGCACCCTACGGCCACATGGAGGTGGAATTGGTGAACGTGCGGGTGCCGGTGGCCAATCTGCTGCTGGGCGAAGGGCGCGGGTTCGAGATGGCGCAGGGCCGGCTCGGCCCGGGGCGCATCCATCACTGCATGCGCTGCATCGGCGTGGCCGAGCGCGCGCTGGAACTGATGGTCGACCGGTCGCAGGCCCGCGTCGCCTTCGGCCGCCCGCTCTCGGACCAGGGCGTATGGCGCGAGCGGATCGCGGAGGCCCGCATCATGATCGAGCAGGCGCGCCTGTTGATACTCAAGACCGCTCACATGATGGACAAGGTCGGCAACAAAGCCGCACGCGGCGAGATCGCCATGATCAAGGTGCTGGCGCCGAACGTGGCCTGCAAGATCCTGGACTGGGCCATCCAGCTGTACGGCTCCGCAGGGCTGTCGGGCAAGACCCCGCTCGCGTCGATGTACGCGCTGCAACGCGCGATCCGCTTCACCGACGGCCCGGACGAGGTCCACCGCAACGCGATCGCCAAGATCGAGTTCGAGCGGCGACCTGGCCGCAAGCAAGAGGAGACGTGACATGTACCTGACTCAAGGTCTGCACCGCGCGCTGGCTCAGAAGCCGGGCGAGGTCGCAACAATATTTCGCGCCCGCCGCCACACGTTTGCCGAGCTGGGTGAGCGCGTGGCCCGACTGGCTGGCGCGCTGCGCCGAATCGGCGTGCAGCCCGGTGACCGGGTGGGAATGCTTGCCCTGAATTCCGACCGCTACCTCGAATACTATTTGGCGGTGTACTGGGCCGGCGGCGTGGTGAACCCGATCAACACGCGCTGGAGCGCGGCGGAGATCGCCTATGCGCTGGACGATTGCGATACACGCTTGTTGCTGCTGGACGATCAATTCGCGCCCATGGCGGTGGAACTCAAGGACCGCGCCAAGTCCTTGTGCACCATGATCCATGCGAGCGACGGGCCGACACCGCAAGGCATGCTGGCCTACGAAGAGCTCATTGCGGAGATGGATCCCGTCGAGGACGCGCTGCGCAACGGCAGCGATCTCGCGGGCGTGTTTTACACCGGCGGCACCACTGGTTTTCCCAAGGGCGTGATGCTCTCGCACGCCAATCTGGCCTGCAATGCGCTCGGCCTGCTCGCGGAAGGCGTCGCCGCGCCCGGCTGCGTAGGTCTGCGCGCGGCGCCCATGTTCCACCTGGCCGATGGCGCATTCATGAACGCGATGCTGGCAAGCGGTGCGACCCACGTCGTGATCCCCTCGTTCACGCCGCTGGGCGTCTTGGAGGCGGTGCAGGAGCATGGCTGCACAGAAGCTGTCCTGGTTCCAACCATGATCCAGATGACGGTGGACCATCCCGACGTGTCCAAGTACCGGCTGGACAGCATGAAGACCATCGTTTACGGCGGCTCGGCCATCAGCGAGGCTGTGATCGACCGTGCCTCCCGTGCACTGCCGAACGTCGGGCTGGTTCAATCCTATGGCATGACCGAGTGCGCGCCAGTCATCACCATCTTGCAGCCGCGCTACCACACCCCGCAAGGGCGCAGGCTGGGCAAGGCACAGTCGGGTGGGCGCGCCTCCTTCTGTACCGAAGTGCGAATCGTCGACGCACAGGACAAGCCGGTGCCCACAGGCACCGTGGGCGAGATCACGACGCGCGGCCCGGGGGTGATGCTTGGCTACTGGAACAAGCCGGAGGAAACCGCCCGGGCGTTGCGCGGCGGCTGGATGCACACCGGCGACGGCGGCTATGTCGACGGCGAGGGATTTCTCTTTATCGTCGATCGGCTGAAGGACATGATCGTTACCGGCGGCGAGAACGTCTATTGCGCCGAAGTGGAGAACGCTCTGGCCAAGCATTCGGCTGTGGCGCAGTGCGCCGTGATCGGTGTGCCCGATGACCGCTGGGGCGAACGCGTTCACGCGGTCGTGGTGCTCAAGACCGGCGCCCAGGCTACGGCCGAGGAACTTATTCAGCACTGCAAGGGATTGATCGCGAACTACAAATGTCCACGCAGTGCCGAGCTGCGAGACGCCTTGCCATTGTCCGGCGCCGGCAAGGTACTGAAAAGCAAGTTGCGCGAACCCTATTGGGAAGGTAGGGCGCGCCGCGTCGCCTGAGAAGGTGTGAACGAACCCGTCATGCCCGCTCGTTCCGCCAAATCGCGCCCACTCGGCGTTGCAAATGCTCGCCGTAGCCCGAGCTGCGGCTGTGCTTTGCGCCTTGATTGGGCACGATGTGGCGGCCCGCTCGGGCACGCCGGATTCATTCAAACCTTCTGAGGCGGCGGCCTGCGCGCGTTGGACCTCGGCAATCCGTACTCGCGCGTGTCGCGGCTTCAGATCAGGACGGCACCCGCATTGGGGCTTTGCCGCATGCCGCAAAGGCGTGCGCAGCCTAGACTTGGGACAGATGCCGCCCGACTCCATTGCTTCCGCTGCCGCACTGAGCGCGCCTCGCCTGCTGCCGAACAAACTCAGTCCGCCCGCCGCCGACCCCCATCAGGTGTTCCGCGATGCCGTGACCCGGTCCATCCTCGAGGGGGCCTCCGCTCGGCTGATATTGGTGCGCGCACCTGCTGGCTTCGGCAAGACCACGGTCATGGCGCAGAGCCGGCAATGTTTCGAGCAGGTGGACATAGCCACCGCTTGGTTGACGATGGACGCGGCCGACAACGATCCCTCGCGCTTCCTCGCGTACCTGAACGCTGCGCTTGAAGACCTGTTGCCGGAGGAAGGCAGGAGCGCGACACCGGCGCAGCCGCCTGCCCTGGGGGAATTTGCCCTGGCGCTGATGGAACGCGTGTCGGGCATCGCTTTTCCGTTCGCGCTGTTCCTGGACGAGTTCGAGCTGGTCCAGTCGCCCACCGTGCTGGCCCTGGTCGGCGAGATGCTGGACAGGCTGCCCGCAGGCGGGCGCCTCGTGATCGGCTCTCGGTCATTGCCGAACCTGCGCCTGGGCCGGCTGCGTGCCGGCGGCCGGCTGCTGGAAATCGACGCGCAACGGTTGCGCTTCTCGCTGGAAGAAACCCGCAGCTTCTTCCGTGTGCGCCGCGCGCCGGGCCTGGGCAGCGACGACTTGGCGATGCTGCATCGTAAAACCGAAGGTTGGGTGGCAGCCCTGTGGCTGGCTGGTCTGGCGTTGGAGCGCCATGAACAACGCGGCGACTTCATTGCGCGGTTCTCAGGCACCGATGCCGGCGTGGCAGAGTACCTGGCCGAAGAGGTGCTGGCACAGCAGAGCACGACGGTACGAAGTTTGCTGCTGCGCACCAGCATCCTGCGAGAAATTTCGGTCCCGCTGTGCAATGCCTTGATGCCGGACCTGGACAGCGACGCAATGTTGCGCCAGCTCGCATCGGCCAACGCGTTCCTGATCCCGATCGAGAACCGGCCGGGCAGTTGGCGATATCACAGCCTGTTCGCCAGCTTCCTGCGCGGGCAGTTGCAGCGCGAACTGCCGGAGGTGATGGCGGGCTTGCACCAAGCCGCGGCAGGCTGGTTCGCCTCGCAGGGCCGCACGGTGCCGGCGATCGACCACCTGATCGAGAGCGGCGACGCGGCGCAGGCGGTGCAACTGCTGGCTCGTGAAGCCCTGCCGCTGTTGACGCAGGGACGGCTGCGCCTACTCACCCGTTGGTTCGACGCCTTGCCGTCGTCGGCCCTGAAAGCCTCGCCGCTGTTGCAGGCCACTTATGTTTGGGCCGTGTGTTTCACCCGCGGACCGCAGGCGGCAATGGCACTGATGCAGGCGACCGGCATCGAGCAATCACAGGAGCCGGAGGTGCGTTCCCACGTGGCGGCGCTGCAGGCGACGCTGCTGACGCACCTGGATCGCTGGGAAGAAGCCTACGCGGCAGGTAAACGCGGCCTGCCCCTGCTGCCCGGCCTGTCCGCCTATGCCGACACCGCGCTCGTCAACACGGTCGCCAATGCGTGTACGTCCCTGGGGCTGTTCCCGGAGTCGCGCCGCTTGCTCGACATGGCTCGGCAGAGCCAAGGCCAGAGCGCCAGCGCCTTCCACCGGATGTATTCGGAAACCATCGAAGGCATCATCGATCTGCTGGAAGGACGCCTGCGCCAGGCCCAGGCGCGCTTCCGGCTCGCGGTGCAGACAACGCAGACCTCCAGTCTGGGTGCGACGCACGGCAACGCGTGGGCGGGGCTGCTCTACGCGGCGTCGGTTTACGAGGACAACGACCTGGAGCAGGCCGCGCGGCTGCTCCAGGTCTACCTGCCGTTGGCACGCGATGTCTGGCTGCCGGACCACATCATCCTGGGCCACAGCATGCTCTCGCGCATCGCGTTCAGCCAGGGCGAGATCGACCAGGCATTCCAGACGCTATCGGAACTCGAATACCTGGGCCACGAGCGCCAGATGCCCCGCCTCGCTGCGGCGGCACGACTGGAGCGCGCCCGGCTCCTGCTGTTGCAAGGCCATGCGGGCGCCGCCGCGGCCGAACTGCAGCGGGCCGATAACGTCGACCTGTGGCGCAGCGTCGCCAGTCGCCGCCACTTTGCGCACGACTGGGAGGACCACCAGATCGGGCACTTCCGCTGGCAGCTTGCGGCCGGTGATGCGGGCAAGGCCGCGTCAGGACTGGCGGCCCTGTTGGCCCAGGCCGAGCGCGCGGCGCACACGCGCCGGGCGATGAAGCTGCGCCTGCTGCATGCCATGGCGCTCGCGCGTTGCGGCGACGACGAGGGCGCAGAAGCTGCGCTTTTGCGCCTGCTGCGTCAGGCCTGCGGCGAAGGGGCCATCCGCCTTTTCGTTGACGAGGGCCCCGGGGCGGGGGCTCTGGTCGCACGCGTCTTTGGACGGCAAAGTGATGGCCGCGCAGAGCCGATATTCGCGGATTACCTACAGCGGCTGTGCAAGGCCTTCGGGGTCCTGGCTGTCGACGAACTCGCCACGACAACGCTGGCGGCTCCCGAGTTGAGCGAGCCTTTGACGCGCAAGGAGGTCCGGCTGCTGCAGCTGCTGGCCGAGGGTTACTCCAATCGTGCCCTCGGCGAGAAGCTGTTCGTTTCCGACAGCACGGTGCGCACGCATTTGCGCAGCATCAATGGCAAGCTCGGCGCCAACAGTCGCACGCACGCGGTAGCGATCGCGCGGCGGGCGGGCATCGTGTCGTAACTCCGCTCATTGCTTTTGCAGTGCACCGCCGTCGCGCAGGCGATCGATCAGTGCCGTGTCGACGCCCCACTCGCGCAGAATTTCCTGGCCGTCGGCGCCCGGCGGGCGCGGCGGCTTGGGCGTGTCCGCTGGAGTGCGGCTGAAGCGGGGCGCCGGCGCGGGCTGCACGAGACCATCGATGGTGACGAAGGTGCCGCGCGCTTGGTTGTGCGGGTGCAGCGGCGCTTCATCCCAGTCCAGGACCGGCGCGAAGCAGGCGTCGCTGCCTTCCAGCAGAGTGCACCACTCGGCCCGCGTCCGGGTGCGAAAGACATCGGCCAGGCGGTTCTTCAGGATCGGCCAGCGGTCGCTGTCCATCTGCGCCTCGAACCCCGGATCGGCGATGCCGCAGCGTTCGAGCAGCAGGGCATAGAACTGCGGCTCGATCGCGCCCAGCGAGATGTACTTGCCGTCGGCGCAGGCATACGTGTCGTAGAAGTGAGCGCCGCTGTCCAGGATGTTCTCGCCGCGGTGGTTGCTCCACCGGCCCTCGGCCTTGAGCCCGTGAAATATCGCCCCCAGCAAGGCCGCGCCATCGGTCATCGCGGCATCCACCACCTGGCCAAGGCCCGAACGCTGGCGCTCCTGCAGCGCGGCCAGAATACCCAGCGCCAGGAACATGGCGCCGCCGCCGTAGTCGGCCACCACGTTCAGCGGCGGAACCGGGGCTTCGCCGGCGTGGCCGATCGCGTGCAGCACGCCGGTGAGCGCCAGGTAGTTGATGTCGTGGCCGGCCGCATGGGCCAGCGGCCCATGCTGGCCCCAGCCGGTCATGCGGCCGTAGACCAGCCGCGGCTGACGCGCGTGGCACGCTTCGGGCCCCAGACCCAGGCGCTCCATCACGCCAGGACGAAAGCCCTCGATCAGCACGTCGGCGTGCTGCGCCAGTTGCAGTACGGCCTCGGCGCCTTCGGGATGGCGCAGATCGATCGCCAGCGAGCGGCGGCCGCGCGAAGGCACGTCGAAACGCGCGGCTTCGGCAGCCGCACCCGGGTCGCGCTGCGGCCGGTCGATGCGGATCACCTCGGCGCCGAGATCGGCGAACAACATGGCACAGAACGGGCCGGGCCCGAGCCCGACCATCTCGATCATGCGCAAACCTTGAAGTGGGCCAGCCATCGTGGACCTCCTAAAGGCGCTCGACGATGGTGACGTTGGCCATGCCACCGCCCTCGCACATCGTCTGCATGCCGAAGCGCTTGCCGCGCTTGTGCAGCGCATGGATCAGGGTCGCCATGAGCTTGGTGCCCGAAGCGCCCAGCGGATGGCCCAGTGCGATGGCGCCGCCGTTGACGTTCATGCACTCGGGGTTGGCGCCTGTAGCCTGCAGCCAGGCCAACGGCACCGGCGCAAAGGCTTCGTTGACTTCAAACAGGTCGATGTCGGCGATCGACATACCGCTCTTCTTCAAAGCCAGCCGGGTCGCTGGCAGGGGCGCTTCCAGCATGACCACCGGGTCGTGGCCGATCACGCTCATGTGGTGAATGCGCGCCAAGGGTTTCAGCCCAAAGGTCTTGAGCGCGCGCTCGCTGACCACCAGCACGCCGCTGGCGCCGTCGCAGATCTGGCTGGCGACGGCGGCGGTGATCACGCCGCCTTCCTGCAGCGGCTTCACGGTTTGAATTCCCGCCAGCGTGGCATCGAAGCGGATGCCTTCGTCGACCGTGTGCCATTCGCTGCTGGCGCTGCCATCGGCGCGGCGCGTCGCGATCGGCAAGATCTCGCGGTTGAAAGCGCCAGTGCGCGTGGCGGCGATGGCGCGCTGGTGGCTCTGCAGCGCAAACGCATCCAGCTGGTCCTTCGAGAGTCCGTACTTGCGCGCGATCATCTCGGCGCCGGTGAACTGGCTGAAGTCGTGCGGATAAAGCGTTCGCAGGCTGCAGTCTTGGTAATGCCCCAGGCCCGCCTTTTGGGCAAGCGTCGCTGAGCTGAACATCGGCACGCGCGTCATGCTCTCCACGCCGGCCGCGATCACAACCTCCATGTTCCCTGACATCACGGCCTGAGCGGCGAAGTGCAGCGCTTGCTGCGACGAGCCGCACTGGCGGTCCACCGAAGTGCCAGGCACCGACTGCGGCAGCCTGGAAGCGAGTACGGCATTGCGCGCGATGTTGGTGGACTGCTCGCCGACCTGCATCACGCAGCCCATGATCACGTCGTCGACCGAGCTGGGATCCACGCCGCTCTGGTCCACCAGTGCGTTCAGGATCTGCGCTGCCAAGTCCACCGGATGCCAGCCTGACAGACGCCCCTCACGGCGGCCGCCGGCGGTGCGCAGCGCGGCAACGATATAGGCCTCAGCCATTTGATTCCTTCTTGTATCGAGTGAGCCGGCGCGACGCCGGGAATTGCGTGCATTCTGGGCACCTCGGCAGAAGTGGCGTCGTCGGAACCGACGAAATCGCGGACCTTTTGTCCATGCGCAAGGCACGCCGCTGCAACTTCGTCGGTTCGGACGATGCCCGTGGGCGTCGCGGCCCGCACGCTGCGCCACGCACGGCCAATGGGTGAAGTCACAGGAAGGCAGGTGTTCGAGGACAAAGCGCTCATCTCGCGCGCATGGTCGCAAATTCGGTGGCCGCGATCGAGCGCGCCCCGTGGGAAGACCCGGTGGACCCGATCGCCGGCGCGATCGAACACGCGGAGCCCGAGCGCTGAAGGGTTGCGGCGGTTTGCCAAGGCGCACAGGGCCAAGCTCGAACACCTCAATCCATGAACGCGCCACCGTTGACCGCGAGCGCCTCGCCGGTCATGAAGCCGGCGTCGGCGGACAGCAGAAAGCCGACCACGCGCGCCACGTCCTCGGGCTCCTCGAGCCGGCCCATCGGCGTGTCGGCGATCCATTGCCGACGCACGTCCTCGGCGCCGACACCGCGCAGCGTCGCCTCCCAGGCCAGTTCGCGCACCTGCATCGAGGTGGCGACGAAGCCCGGGCACACGCTGTTGACGCGGATGCCGTGCGGCGCCAGTTCCAGCGCCATGGCTTGCGTCAGGCCCACGACGCCGAACTTGCTCGCCACGTAGTCGGACAGGAACGGCGCCTTGCCCTGCTTGCCGGCCATCGAGGCGACGTTGACGATGGCGCCGCCGCGGCCCAGGCCGACCATCGCGCGCGCCGCCGCCTGACCGGTGAAGAAGACGCTCTTCAGGTTCACCGCCAGCGTGAAGTCGTACTGGCGCTCGTCCACCTCGAGGAAGCGCTGCATGCGCGAGACGCCGGCGTTGGAAACCCAGGCGTCGAGCCGCCCATAGGTATCGACCACGCGCTGAACCGAGGCGCGCACTTGCGCGATGTCCGTCACGTCCAGCGTCATGGCGACGGCGGACGGCAGGCGCTTGGCCTGGGCCTGCGCCGCTGCGGCGTCGAGGTCGGTCACGACGACGGTGTAGCCGCGCCGGGCCAGATCGTCGGTGATGGCCGCGCCGATGCCGGCACCGGCGCCGGTGACCACTGCCACTGGATTCATGTAGCTGCTCCTGAAGGAAGGGAATCGAAACGCATGCCGGCCTGGCGCTCCCACCACGCGGGAAGGTCCACGAGGGTCGTCAGGCGTTGCACGATGAGAGGCCGCCGCGCCGGCGCTGCAGGCCCGACGAACAGGGCCACCAAGCCGGCGGCAACGGCCGAAGCCAGTCCGCTCTCGCTGTCTTCGACGGCCGCCACCTGGGCGGGCCGAAGTGCCAGCCGCTCGCAGGCCTGCCGATAGGGCGCCGGCGCGGGCTTGGGGGCTTCGACCTCTTCGAGCGAGAGGCTGAAGCGCAGGCTCTCGGCCAGGCCCAGCGCCTTCAGGTTGGCATGCACGATGCGCGCATGCGAGTTGGAGACGGCGCATTGCGCGATGCCGCGGCGTTCCAGCCAGCGGACGGCTTCCCGTGCGCCCGGCCGAGGCCGCAGGTCCGCCAGCCGCGCCACGTAGCTGTCGCAGACCGCGGCGTAGAAGGCCGCTTCGCGCGCCGCGGCGTCGCTGCCCAGGGCCGCCCCGAAGCGACGGCCGATGGTGCGCCACACGTCGGTGATGCTCACGCCGACGAAAGCGTCGGCGGCGACATCGTCGAGGTCCACGCCACAGCCTGCACACACCGCTTGCAGCGCCGCCGCGTGCAGCGGTTCGCTGTCGGCCAGCGTGCCGTCGACATCCCAGGCGACGGCCCGCAGCGTCGGGGAAGCGCTCATGGTGCTGTCGCCACCCGGTGAAAGTACGGCCTGAGGGTCTGGTAGAGGTCGAGGTACTCGGCGTAGGCCGTGTCGTAGATCGCCGCGTGCGCCGGCTCCGGCACCACCGCCTCGCCGAGCGACACGAAGCGCGCCACGCCCTGCCAGTCGGTGCTCAGCCCGACGCCGATCGCAGCCGCCCAGGCGGCGCCCAGGCAGGAGCCTGGGTGGCCGGTCAGCCGCTGCACCGGCTGCTGCAACACGTCGGCGATGATCTGCAGCCAGATGCGGCTGCCGGCACCGCCGTCCGATGCGAGGATGCGCCGCGCCGGCAGGCCCATCGACGCGAACACCTCGACATGGTGGCGCACCCCGAAGGCCACGCCTTCGAGCAGGCTGCGCCACAGATGGCCGAGCTGGTGATGCAGGCCCAGCCCCGTGAAGGTGCCGCGCGCCAAGGGGTCGTGGATCGGCGTCTTTTCGCCGAGGAAGTACGGCAGGGTGCGGGCGCCCTCGCTACCGGGCGGCACCGCGGCGGCGAGCGCATCGAGGTTCTGGTGGCGGGTGCGGCCGTCCGTGCTCTGCGCCGCGGCGCCGAACTGCTGCGCGAACCAGTTCAGCAGCGCGCCCGAACAGGCCATGCAGCCGTTGGGCATGTACAGGCCGGGGATCGCGTGGTAGTCGAGGAACATGCGCGCGTCGGGCCGCGCCGTGTCGGTCGACAGCAGGATGTCACCTGCGCCGCCCAGCTTCACGAGCAGGTCGCCGGGCTGCCGCACGCCCGCCGCGTATGCCGAGGCCACGTGGTCGGCGAGGCCGCCGATCACCGGCGTGCCCGCTGCGAGCCCGGTCGCGGCCGCCGCCTGCGCGTCGACCCGGCCGATCACTTCATGGCTGCGTGCGAGCGCGGGGATCTGGTCCGGCCGCAGATGGGCGAGGGCGACCAGGCTATCGCTCACGCGGTGGTCCGCCAGGTCGACGAAGCCGCCTTCGAGCGCCCAGTTCTGTTCGATGCGGCGCTCGCCGGTCAGCCGCCAGTTGATGTAGTCGTAGGAGCCGAAGACCGTGGCGATGCGCTCGAACACCGCGGGCTCGTGGCGCTCGATCCAGCGCAGCTTGGCGGCCACCAGCTGCTGGTTGATGCCGTTGCCGGTGGTCCGAGTGAAGGCGTCCGCGTCCTGCTCGGCACGCAGCTCTTCGACCTCGCGTGCGCAGCGGCCGTCGCTCTGCTGGATGCTCGGCCGCAGCAAGCGGCCCTGTGCGTCGAGCAGGATCACCGCCGGCACCATGCCCGCGACGCCGACGGCCCGCACGGCGCTGCCTTCGAGCCCGGACTGGCGCAGCAGGTCCTGCAGCACGGCGCAGGTGTTGTCCCACCACTGCGCCGGGTCTTCCTCGGCCCAGCCCGCATGCGGGTGGTGCAGCGCGACCGGCCGCGACGCGGTCATGCGCAGGCCGTCGTCCAGCCCGATCAGGATGCCGATGGTCGAGGTGGTCCCGATGTCCAGGCCGATGACGTAAGACATGTTCGGTGCGTCGATGTTCAGCGCAGCGCGCGCACGACGTCCATGAAGCGCTTCACGCGGTCGCCGTCCACCGGGTTCCAGGTGATCCCGTCGACCTTGAAGTGCGTGCCGATGATGCAGCCGTCGGCCACGGCGAGGGTGTCGCGCACGGTGTCGAGTTGGACGCCGGTGTTCGCGAACACCGGCACCTTGCCCTGCAGCGCCTGCGCCACCTTGCGCAGGTCGGAGTGGTCGGCGCTCTGCCCGGTGATGGGGCCTGAGACCAGAATCGCGTCGGCCAGCGACGAGAACACCGCGCTGCGTGCGCGCAGCTCGATCGGGCGGCGGTCCAGCGAGTCGGCGAACTCGGCGTTGATGTTGAACAGCAGCTTGAGCGAGGGGTTGCGCAGGTTGGCGCGCAGCCGCACGGCCCCGGCGCAGTCGGGCTGCCACAGGCCCATGTCGGAAGCGAACAGGCCGGTGAAGATCTCGCGCACGAAGGCCGCGCCGGTGGCCGTGCCGATGGCCACGCTGCCCACCGGGTCCCAGAGCCAGTTCACGCCGAACGGCACCTTCAGCATCGGCTTGACGGCCATCACGATGGCGGTCATCGCAGCGAGCCCTTCGGGGGTGGCCTTGAACTGGTAGGGCCGGTCGTTCTCGTTGCCGAACATGATGGCATCGACGCCGCCGGCCTGCAGCTTCTCGACATCGGCCACCACGTCGGACACCAGCTTGGCCATGCCGCCATCGGCATCGTAGAGCGGCGTGCCGGGCATGGCGCCGATGTGTGCCATGGCGATCACGGCCTTTTTCTTGTCACCGAGGAAATCAAAAATCATGGGAGGCTCCGGATAGGAAGGGAGAGGCGGGCCGCGGGCATCAGTGAATGCCGCGCGTGAGTCCCGAGACGAAGTACTTGTTGAGCCACAGCGTGAGCACCACGATCGGCAGGATCGAGAAGTGGGCGAGCGCGCCCATCGTTCCCCAGGTGATGTCGTTCGAGCCGAACGCCGAGATCATGGCCACCGCCAGCGGCCGCGTCTGCGAGTTCGTGAGGTAGGCCGAGAACATGAAGCTGTTCCACGCGAAGATCAGCGCGAACAGGCCGGAGGCCACCAGCCCGGGCCGGACCACCGGCAGCGCGACGCGCCAGAAGCAGTTCCAGGTGGAGCAGCCGTCCATCTGCGCGGCCTCTTCCATCTCCTTGGGCAGGGCCTTGAAGTAGCCGTACATCATCCAGATCACGAAGCAGCTGCTCTGTGCCGTGTCGATCAGGATCACGGCCCACCAGGTGCCGAGCAGGCCGGCGTCGCGCATCATCATGTAGAAGGGGATGAGTACCGCCACCGGCGGCACCATGCGCACGGCGAGGAAGACGTAGGCCGCCAGGCGCGACCACGGCGTGTCGAGCCGCGCCAGCGCATAGCCGCACGGCGTGCCGAGCAGCAGCGACGACAGGGCGGCGCCGATGCCGATGATCAGCGTGTTGAGCGTGAGCTGCGGCACGTCGAAGAACTGGAACAGCCCGCGGAAGTTGGCCAGCGTGGGCGTGAACAGCAGGCGCGGCGGCAGGCCGAAGATGTCGCCCGACGATTTGTACGAGGTGCTCAGCAGCCACAGCACGGGCAGCAGGAACACCAGGCAGACGCCCAGCAGCGCGGCACGCGCCCCCCACCGCTGCTTCACGACGCTGCTCCCTGGCGGGTGCCCGCACGCAGCTCTTCGCGGTGCATCAGGTAGATGAAGACGCAGGCCATCGCCGCGATGCACAGCAGCATGAAGGACGACACCGCCGAAGACGCGCCGATCTCGAAGAACTCCAGGCCCAGCTTGGCGGCGTGGTACATGAGCACGTTGGTCGCGTCGTTCGGGCCGCCGCCGGTGGTGGCGAGCACGCTGTCGTACACCTTGAAGGCGTCCATCGTGCGCATGATCAGTGCCAGCAGCACGGGCGCGCCCATCATCGGCAGGATGACGCGGCTGAACTTGCGCCAGCGTCCGGCGCCATCGATCTCGGCCGCTTCCAGCACCTCCACCGGCAGCGACTTGAGCCCGGCCAGCAGAATCAGCGCCATCAGCGGCGTCCATTGCCAGATGTCGATCGCGACCAGCGTCGCCAGCGCCCATTGTTCGCTCGCGAGAAAACCCGAGACCGGCGCCAGGCCGAGCAGGCGCGCCGCATGACCGAGCACGCCGAAGTCGGGTTCCAGCAGCGCGCGGAAGATCAGCGCGACGGCCAACGGCGTGATCGTCACCGGAATCAGCACGATCGCCAGGCACACGCGGTTGAACATGTTGTCGGCCCACAGCAGCAGGGCCACACCCATGCCCAGCACCAACTCGACCGAGACCGCGCACACGGTGAAGACCAGCGTGTTCACGACCGCACGCCGCGTCGAGGCATCGCGCACCAGTTCGAGGTAGTTGTCGATGCCGACGAAGGCCGCGCGCGCGGGGCGGGCGAGGTTGAAGGCGAAGAAGCTGTAGTACAGCCCCTGCGCGATCGGCCACAGCGCGACAACGATCACATAGGCCAGCGCGGGCAGGCCCATCAGCACCAGCAGCAGCCGGCGCCGTCGTTCGTAGGGGCCGGTCGCCGCGTTCACCACGCCTTCAGCACCCTGGCCTGCGCCTCGTCGAGCGCGGCCTTCGGGTCGGTGCCGGCCACCAGCACCGAATTGACGGCGGTGCCCAGCGCATCCTGGATCTGCGGATACTGCGGGATGCGCGGGCGGAAGTCGGCGTCGGCATGGATCAGCGAGGTGTCGACCACCTTCAGGAACGGGTAGCGCACCTGCAGTTGCGGGTCGGTCACCGCGGACTTGCGGGTGAACACGCCGACGCCGCTGCGCAGCAAGGTCTTCTGCGTCTCGGCGCTGCCGGCCCACTTGATGAACTCCCAGCCGGCCGCCTGCTTCTTCGCGTCCACCGCGGCGTTGATGGCGAGGCCCCAACCGCCCAGGCCGTAGAGCTTGGCCATGCCGGCCTCGGTGGGCGCCAGGGTCACGGCGGTCTTGCCCACCACCTTGGAGGTCTCGGGGTCCTCGTAGCTCGGCAGCGAGATGCTCCAGGTCTGGTGCGAGGCCACCAGACCCTGGCGGTACGCCTCGTGGCGGGCGGCCCAGTCGTAGTTGTTCGCGCCGGGAGGCGCGGCCTTCTTGAACAGGTCGCGGTAGACCGCGAGGCTCTTGACGTTGGCCGCGCTGTTGAGTGCCGGCTTGCCGTCCGAGGCCAGGATCGAGCCGCCGATCTGCGCGTTGTATTGCATCCAGTCCTGCGCGCTGGCGGCGCCCTTGCGACCGTTCGCCATCCAGCCGTAGATGTTCTTCGCCGGGTCGGTGACCTTCTGCGCCGCGGCGATCAGCTCGGTCATCGTCTCGGGGGGCTTCACGCCGGCAGCGTCGAACACGTCCTTCCGGTAGACCAGCACGTTGGAGTAGGCCGCGAGCGGAAAGGCGATCTGCTTGCCCTTGTAGTTGCCCAGGCCGGTGAGCACCGCGGGGTAGATGTCGGGCAGGTCGAGCTGCGCGGCGTCGCGCTTGATCCATTCGCCGAGGTCGACGGTGTAGCCGTTCTCGGCGAACTGGCCGGCCCAGACGATGTCCATCGTGACCACGTCGTAGTTGCGCGTCTTGCCCACGAAGTCGGCGGTCAGCCGCGTGAGCAATTCCGGATAGCTCAGGATGTCGATCTTGACGTCGATGCCGGTCTTCTGCTTGAACGCCGGGGCGAGCTTGACCAGCGCCCCGGCGAAGGGGTCGTTCATGGACGCGACGCTGATCTTCGTGCCGGCCAGCGGCGACTGGGCTTGCGCGGGAGACGATGCCGCGATGGCCAGGGAAAGGCAGGACAACGCGATCGAGAACGGTGCGAAGGCGAGACGTTTCATGAGACCTCCAGAGGTGGTTGGAACGGGGCGGGTGGCTGCGAAGAGAAGGTGCCGGCGGACCGGTGCGCATCGATGAGCGTCGCGCCATGGCCGCCCGCCGCGAAGGCGAAGACATCGGCGCTGTCGGCCGTCAGTGCGATCGGACTGCCGGTGCGCGCGCTGTGCTTGCCCGGCGCCACGACCACGACCTTGGCCGGCGTCTCGCCGGCCAGCGTGCAGGTCAGCAGGGTCTCGGTGCCGAGGTACTCGCTGAGCACGACCTGGGCGCTGAGGCGCAACGCGGACGGCGCAAGCACCGTCTCGGCCGAGACCGGCCGCAGCGCCTGAGGCCGCAGGCCGAGCACGGCACTGCCGTCGGGCAGTGCAGTCGCGCACGCCGCCATTCGTGCCGGCACCGGCAGCGCGAAGCCGGCGCCCACGAAGGCCAGGCCCTGCGGCTGCTGCGCGAGCGACACCGGCAGGAAGTTCATGCTCGGGCTGCCGATGAAGCCGGCCACGTACTGGTTGACCGGGCGGTTGAACACGTCGTCGGGCGAGCCCGTCTGCTGGACCTGGCCCTTGTCCATCACGACGATGCGGTCCGCCAGCGTCATCGCCTCGACCTGGTCGTGCGTCACGTAGACCATGGTCTTGGCCAAGCGCTGGTGCAACAGGCCGATCTCGAGGCGCATCTGCGCGCGCAGCTTGGCGTCGAGGTTGGACAGCGGCTCGTCGAACAGGAAGATCTTCGGTTCGCGCACGATCGCGCGCCCCATCGCCACGCGTTGGCGCTGGCCGCCGGAGAGCTCGCGCGGCTTGCGTTGCAGCAGCGCCTCGATGTCCAGCACGCGCGCGGCATTGCCCACGCGCTGGGCGATGTCGGCGGCGCGCACGCCGGCGAGCTCCAGCGCGAAGCTCATGTTCTGCGCCACGTTCATGTGCGGGTACAGCGCATAGTTCTGGAACACCATCGCGATGTCGCGCTGCGCCGGTGCCATCTGCGTCACGTCGCGGCCGTCGATGCGGATGCGGCCGGTGTCGGGCGATTCCAGGCCCGCGATCATGCGCAGCGTGGTCGACTTGCCGCAGCCCGAGGCGCCGACCAGCACGACGAACTCGCCCGCCTCGACGCTGAGGTGAAGGTCGCGCACGACCGGGGTCTGGCCATAGCGCTTGCCGACGTGATCGAGTTCGAGGTAGCTCATGGCGCGAAGGTGGCGGCGGGGCTGCTCAGTAGGGATTGGGGGAGGCGCCGAGCTGCAAGGCCTGCAGGCGGTGGAAGCGGGCGCCGAGCGCCATCTGGCGTGCCTCGGTGAAGGCGCGGCCGAGGAAGGTCATGCCCAGCGGCAGGCCGTCGGCGCGGAAGCCCGCCGGCACCGCGGCGCCGCACAGGCCCATCAGGTTGACGAAGTTGGTGTAGATGCCCAGCCGCGCATTCAGCGCGATCGGTTCGGCCTCGATCTCGGCCTTGCGGTAGATGGTGGGCGTGGTGGGCACGACGAGCGTGTCGATCGCGTCCCACACCGGCCGCGTCTGGCACTTGAGTTCGGCCACGCGATGGATCGCGCGAAAGGTGTCCTTGGCGCTGTACTGGCTGCTCGCGCTCAGGATCTGCCGCGTCACCGGATGCATCTGGGCGGCATGGCGTTCGACCACGCTGTCGAGCGACAGCGCGCGCTCGGCGATCCAGGCGCCGTCGTAGAGGATCCTCTGGGTTTCCTCGAAGGGCCGGAAGTCGACCTCGACGCGCTTGCCGCCCAGGGCCTCGAGGCGTGCGATGCCGCTCACATAGAGGCGCTCGGCTTCGCGATCGCCGAAGAAGCGCAGGTAGGGTTCCGACGGCGTGCCGAAGCGAAAGCGCGCCGGCGGCGCCTGCCAGGACAGATCGACCGCATCCGCGCGACGCTTCGAGAACGGGTCCGTCGCGTCGTAGCCGGCGATGGCGCGCAGCACCGTCAGGGCGTCTTCGCCGGTGAGTGCGAACACCGAGACGGTCTCGATGGTCTTGACGCAGCCGCCGCCGGTCACGCAGACGTTGCTGACCAGGCCGGGCGTCGGCTTGAGCCCGACGATATTGTTGAAGGCGGCCGGCACGCGGCCCGAGCCGGCGGCGTCGTTGCCGATCGAGAAGCTCGCATGGCCGGCGCCGACCGACACGCCCGAGCCCGAGCTCGAGCCGCCGGAGATGAAGTCGGGGTGGAACACCGACGAGCACGCGCCGTAGGGCGAACGCATGCCGACCAGGCCGATGCCGAACTGGTCCATGTTGACCTTGCCGAGGCAGATCGCACCGGCGTCGAGCAGCCGCTGGATGGCCTGTCCGGTGGTCTGCGCCATGTAGGCCGTGGGCGCGAAGGCATTGGTGGTCGGCATGCCCGGCACGTCGTTGCAGTCCTTCACCGAGAAGGGAATGCCCCAGAGCGGATGGCGTGCGACCCCCGCGGGCCATTGCATCACTTCGCGCGCGCGCTGCAGCGCGGCCTGACGCGGCAGCAGATGGATCCACGCCAGCGTCGGCGGCGCCGCCTCGATGCGGTCGTAGATCGTGTCCACCACCTGCGCGGGCGTGAGTTCGCCGCGCGCATACAGGGCCGTCAGGCAGGCGATGTCGAGGCTGCCGGTGGCGGGCGTCCATTCACTCGCGCGTCGGCGCAGAAGCGGGTCGTGCAGATCGTTGGCGTTCATGGTTGGGGCAGGGCGTTGATCAATTGCCGGGCAGTGGCCGTCGTGCCGAACAGGCCGTTGCCGAAGCGTGTGACATCGAGGATGGTCTGGTGATGCGCGGGGCGCACGGCAACGCAGGCGTCCTCGAGCAGCAGGCATTCGAGGCCGGCGTCGTTGGCCTTGCGCATGCAGGCGTGAACGGCGCCATCGGTCGTCAGGCCGATCAGGATCAGATTGCGAACGCCGCGCGCCCGCAGTTGGACCTCGAGATCGGTGCCCTGGAACGGGCTCCATGCGCTGCGCTGCACGAGCAGGTCGCCAGCCAGGCGCCAGTGCGGGCGCGCGAGCGCGGCGCCGGCCGAGCCGATGGCCGCGGGCCGCGCATCCGGCGCGTCGATCGCGGCCCAGCGCGCATCGGCATCCGAGGACGGGTCGATCGCGCGGGTCGTGAAGACGATGGGCAGGGCCCTGCGGCGCGCGGCCTGCACGACCTGTTGCATGCGGTCGAGCAGCGCCGCGTCCGCCACCCGCTCAGCCAGATCGCGCTGCACGTCGATGACGATCAGTGCGCTGTCGGTGCTCGACCACCGGCCATCGAACGGCCAGGCGTAGGGCTGGGCGGCGACCTGCGGCCAGCGCGACGGCATCGTCGCGTTCATGCCGACACCTGCGCCATGCGGGCGCCGAGCCATTGAAGAAAGCGTGCGCAGTCCGTGACCGCGCCGAAGCGCCCGCCCCAGGCCGACAGCAGCGCCAACATGCCCGAGTGGTTGCGCGGCTCGACCGCGGCGCAGGCGTCGGACAGCAGCAAGCCTTCGTAGCCCCGGTCCCAGGCCTCGCGCAGGGTCGACTGGACGCAGCAGTCGGAGGTGACGCCGGTGATCACCAGATGGCGGATGCCGTGCTCGCGCAGCCAGGCGTCGAGATCGGTCTGGTGGAAAGCGTCCTTGCCCGGCTTGTCGACGATGTGCTCGCCGGCGTCCGGTGCGAGCTCGGGCACGATCTGCCAGCCGGGCTCGCCGCGCACCAGGATGCGGCCCTGACGGCCCCTGTCGCCGATGCCCAGACCGTGATGGCGTGTGCGCCACTGCTTGTTCGCGTGCAAGTCATGGAGTCCCGGCTCATGGCCCTCGCGCGTGTGCACCACGGGCATGCCGGCGGCCCTGCAGGCCGTCAGGACCCGGGCGATCGGGGCGATGGCATTGCGCGTGCTTGTTGTGCCTTCGCCGAGCTGGTCGACCCAGCCGCCAGGGGCGCAAAAGTCGACCTGCATGTCGATCACCACCAAGGCCACCGAGCGCAGGTCAGACGGCGCCGTACGCGGCCAGCAAGACATGTGGCGTTCGTCGAGGTCGCTGCGAGAGAGGGTGGAGTCGCGTGGCAATTAGGGCAATCCAGTAATTATTGTGATGGTATTTTGACTTCTGAATGCATGTCAATTAAAATATTGATCTATGACATTCAGAATCGAACTGGACTCGACGCTGCGGCCCCGCTATGTGGCTGTTGCCGACGCGATCGCGCGGGCGATGGCGCGCCACGAACTCCTGCCGGGAATGCGTTTGCCAACGCACCGTGCCTTGGCCGACGAACTGGGCTTGGCCTTGGCCACCGTGAGCAAGGGCTACGCCGAAGCGGAGCGGCAAGGTCTGATCGAAAGTTTCGTCGGCCGAGGCACCTTCGCCGCGGCTGCGGTCGACCAGTCGTTGCCGCCGTCCAGCACCGGTCTGGTGGACCTGGCCGTGCATCAGATTCCGATCCCGCAGCACCTGGACTTGCAGGCCCTGTTGCAACGCCTGGCGTCCTGGCCGCATGTCGAAGACCTGCTGGCGATGCAGCCCAGTGTCGGCGCACAGCGTCACCGCCAGGGCGGCGCCGCGTGGCTGCGCAGCTGCGGACTCGATACCTCACCCGAACAGATCATCATCTGCAACGGTGGCCAGCACGCGATGCTCGCCATCATGGCGTCGATCCACGACCGTGGCGGCGCCGTGGTGACCGAGCACCTGACCGACCCCAGCCTCAAGGCGGTGGCGGCGCTGCTGGGCCGACGCCTCACCGGCGTGCCGATGGATGCGCAGGGCATGGACATCGATGCGCTCGATGCCCTGTGCAGGAAGCAGCCGGTGGCCTTGGTCGTCTGCACACCGAACCTGCACAACCCGACCAATGCCACGATGCCGCAGGCGCGGCGCGAGGCGCTGGCCGCGCTGGCGCGCAAGCACGACTTCACGATCCTGGAGAGCGACATCTACGGCGTGATGTGCAAGGAGCGCCTGCCGCCCGTCGCGCGCTTCGCGCCCGAGCGCACGCTGTTCGTCGCCAGCCTCGCGAAGGCGATCGGCCCGGGGCTCAAGGTCGGCTACATCCATGCGCCGCTCGAACTCGTCGAGCAAGTGGCGGCCGGCCTGCGGCTGAGCACCTGGATGGCCGCGCCCCTCGGCGCGGAGGTCGCTCACCAGTTGATCAGCGTGCCAAGGCAACTCGAGCGCATCCTGCAGGCGCAGCGCGAAGAGGCGGCGCGGCGGGTGGCCGTGGTGTCTTCGACGCTGGCGGAATTTCGCGTGCGCATCGATCCGCAGAGTTGGCACGTCTGGCTCCAGCTGCCACCCGATTGGCGCAGCGACGAGTTCCATCACCACACGGAAGCGCTTGGCATCCGCATCGCCCCACTGGGCGCCTTTGCTGTCGGGCGCAACATTCCCGCGCACGCAGCGAGGTTGTGCATCGGCGCCGTCGGGCCCGCCGAACTGCAGGTGGCCTGCGAGCAATTGGCGCGCTTGATGAGCAAGCCGCCCTACTTGAGTTTTCCGCTGGTGTGAGGGAGATCGCGATCCTGCAACGGAGTCTGGCCCGCCGAGGCGCTGCGCGCCCGCAAGCAGGCCGACGGCAGCCCGTCGGGGGTCCCGATGCTGTTCAGTTTCCTGCCATCGCGCAACCAAGCCCCTGGCCGAGGATCGCAGCGTTCGAACCGGGTCCATGCTCGGCGCTGATTGCCTCAGAACGTGGACGAGTGAAATCCGGTCCGACCTCTGGTGGGTCCGCGCGGCGATGCCTACATTCGTGCCATGTCCACGCCATCGCTCTGCGACTACACCGAATCGGGCGTCGTGATCCCGGCGCGATCATCGAGAAGATGAGCCGGACGCAGGTCAATCTGAAGCTGATCCCGGACGTCGACGGCTCGCTCGCGATCGCACAGCTGGTCGGCTATGAACTGAACGACATCCAGGTCCACGGGGCATGGTCGGGCCCGGCCCGGCTGCATCTGGTGCCGCATGTGAACGCCCCTGTTGCCGATCTGCCGGTGCGCAAGGTGTTGGGAGGCCTGCATTTCATCGCCGACCTGACGCTGCCCGATGGGCGCGTGCTTCACGACTACAAGAGTCCATCGCGACCCGAGGCGCGGCCCGTGGCACCTTCGAAGGAAGTTGCCGCGTGAAGGCTGCGAACAAGCGCAAGCCCCTGCCCGGGCAAGTCGTGCTGGTGCTGCAAGGTGGTGGCGCCCTCGGCGCCTACCAGGCCGGCGTGTATCAGGCGATGCACGAGACCGGCATCGAACCCGACTGGGTGATCGGAACCTCGATCGGCGCGATCAACGGGGCGTTGATTGCCGGCAATGCCGTCGCGCAGCGCCTGGAGCGCCTGCGTACGTTCTGGAACTACGCTGAAGGTCAGGTCCCCCATGTGGGGCCGCCGTCCTGGATGGGCATCGCCAGTTCGCTGGCGACGATGAACACGGTGTTGCGCGGCATCCCCAATTTCTTTGTGCCCAACCCGACGGCGTTGTTCGGCGTGCATGCGGACGTGGGCGTCGAGGCTGCGTCGTACTACAGCACTGCGCCATTGCGCGAGTCCTTGTCGGCGCTGATCGGCTCCGGGCAACTGGGGCAAGGCAGCACCCGCCTCACGGTGGGGGCGGTACATGCACGCAGTGGCGAGATGCGCTATTTCGACAGCCGCTACGAGACGCTCTCCACCGACCATGTGATGGCCTCCGGCGCACTGCCGCCCGCGTTTGCTGCCGTACGCATTGAAGGCGAGCCGTATTGGGACGGCGGCATCTACTCCAACACGCCGATCGAAGCGGTGTTCGATGACCAGCCGCGGCGCGACTCGGTCATCTTTGCCGTCGACGTGTGGCAGCCGGATGGGCCCGAGCCGCAGTCGATCTGGCAGGTGATGGGGCGGCAGAAGGACATTCAGTATGCAAGCCGTACCGAAAGCCACCTTGCGCGGCAGGAGCAGATCCAGCGGCTGCGCCGGGTGATCCGGGAGTTGGAGAAGCACGTTCCCGCCGGCAAGCGATCCGACCCCGAGGTGCGGGAGCTGGCAGCGTACGGTTGCGGAGCGACGATGCACGTGCTGCGGCTGCTCGCGCCGCGACTCGAGGGCGAAAGCCAAACCAAGGACATCGATTTCACGCTTGCCGGCGTGCAGGCCCGTTGGCAGGCGGGCTACGC
>DATMIN010000266.1:0-5090 GCA_035554275.1 Burkholderiaceae bacterium | reverse complement strand
GCAGGTGGTCGTCGATCGCCGACAGGCGCTGCGGGCACTCGGGGTGGCCGCGGCCCATCTCGTGGGCGCGGCACTCGGAATGGCTGTAGAACGCGGTCGTCATTCGAGTTTCCACTGGTTGCTTTTCGGGTAAGGTGGCGCGATGGACAAACGCGTCGACCCGGCCCCGGTGCTGGCCGAACAGCTGATACGGCTGGTCGACCAGATCGGCACGATTATCGTCGGCAAGCGCGCGCAGGTCGAAGACTGCGTGGCCTGCATGCTGGCCGGCGGGCATCTGCTGATCGAGGACGTTCCGGGCGTCGGCAAGACCACGCTGGCGCATGCGCTGGCGGTCTCGCTGGGCTTGCGCTTCTCGCGCACCCAGTTCACCGCCGACCTGATGCCGACCGATCTGGTCGGCGTCAGCGTTTACGAGCGCAGCAAGGAAACCTTCGTGTTCCACCCCGGCCCGGTGTTCGCGCAGGTGCTGCTCGCCGACGAGATTAACCGCGCCGGCCCGAAGACGCAGAGCGCGCTGCTCGAGGCGATGGAGGAGCACCAGGTCACCGTCGAGGGCGAAACGCGCGCGCTACCCGAGCCGTTCTTCGTGATCGCGACGCAGAACCCGAGCGACCAGCTCGGCACCTATCCGCTGCCCGAATCGCAGCTCGATCGCTTCCTGATGTGCATCACGCTCGGCTACCCGGATCAGGCGAGCGAGCGCGCGCTGCTCGCGGGCCAAGACCGGCGCGAGGCGATCCACGGCCTGCGCCCGGTGATGACGCCCGAGCAGCTCGTCGTGGCGCAGCGCAGCGTGCAGGCGGTGCACGTGTCGGACGCGCTGCTCGACTACCTGCAGGCGCTGATCGCGGCGACGCGCTCGGGGCGCTGGTTCGTCGAGGGCTTGAGCCCGCGCGCCGGCATCGGCGTGCTGCGCGCGGCGCGCGCCCGCGCCCTGCTTGCGCAGCGCGACTATGTGGCGCCCGACGACGTGCAATACGTGCTGCCGCAGACGATCGCGCACCGCCTCGTACCGGTCGCCGGCGCCGGCCGTGGGCGGGTCGAGCAGGTGCGGGCGATGGTCGAGGCGGTGGCGCTGCCATAGGCGGCGGCGCGATTCCCTGTAGAACCCTTTTTGGGTATGATCGTTCCCATAAAGGGTATTGCAGTGAACGATCGCACCGAGAGCATCGCCGACGCGCTGTTTCCGCGCGTCCGGCAGCGCCTGCTGGCCGCGCTGTACGGGCAGCCGCAGCGCAGCTTCTACACCAACGAGCTGGTCCGCCTTGCCGAATCTGGCATCGGCGGCGTGCAGCGCGAGCTCGCGTCGCTGGCGGCCTGCGGGCTGCTGAACGTCAGCGCGAAGGGCAACCAGAAGCACTACCAGGCCAACGACGACGCACCGATCTTCGACGAGCTGCGCGCGATCGTGCGCAAAACCTTCGGCGTGGCCGACGTGCTTCGCGCCTCGCTGGCGCCGCTCGCCCCGCGGATCGCGCAGGCCTTCGTCTATGGCTCGGTCGCCTCGGGCACGGCGCACGCGGGCAGCGACATTGACGTGCTGATCGTCTCCGACACGTTGCGCCTCGAAGAAGTCTTCGCCGCGCTCGAGCCGACCGCGGCGACGCTCGGCGCGCGCCTGAACCCGACGCTGTACACGCAGCCCGAATTCAAGAAGCGGGTCGCGGCGCGCAACCCGTTCCTCACGAAGGTGATGGCGCGGCCGCGCATCGCGTTGATCGAGGGCGGACATGGGGCGGCCTGAACTCGACAACCTCGTCCGCGCGCGGCAGCTGAAGGCCGAGGCCGGCGCGCAGGGCGAGATCGACGGCCTGATCCGCTCCGGCGCCGCGCGCCTCGCCGATGCCGGCAACGCCTCGCTCAGCCCCGAGAGCCGCTTCGATCTGGCCTACAACGCGTCCCACGCGCTGGCGCTGGCGGCGCTGCGCTGGCACGGCTACCGCTCGGAGAACCGCTACATCGTGTTCCAGTGCCTCACGCACACGCTGGCGCTTCCGGCGGAGCAGTGGCGGGTGCTCGATCAGGCGCACCGCAAGCGCAACCTCGCCGAGTACGAAGGCGACGTCGAGATCGACGCGGAGCTGCTCGCCGCGCTGCTGCGCGTCGCCACCGAGGTGGCATCGCGCGTGCGCCGGCTCGGGCCGGTCGGCGGGAAGCCGCCGCGATGACCACGGCCGGCGTGGCGCGCGCCAATCTCTTCACACGGCTGAGCCCCGCCGCGTTCGCGCGCGCCCGCTTCCAGGCCTGGGTCGACGCGCGCCAGCCGCGCAACGACACGCTGCTGCTGACGCAGCGCAACGTCTACATCCTGCCGACGCGCGCCGGCTGGATGTTCGCGGTCACGCTGCTGGTGCTGCTGGTGGCTTCGGTCAACTACCAGCTCAACCTCGGCTACGTGCTGACCTTCCTGCTCGCCGGCAGCGGCGTCGTCTCGATGCACCTGACGCACGCGACGCTGCGCGGCCTGACGCTGCACCTGAAGCCGGTCGCGCCGGTGTTCGCCGGCGAGCCGGCGGTGCTCGACGCGGTGCTGACGAGCCCGGGCGCGGCGCGCTTCGGCATCGGGCTGAAGGTTTCGGGCACGGCCGAGTCGACGCTGGTGTGGATCGACGTGCCGGCGCTCGGCCAGGCACACGCGCAGGTCAGCTTCGTCCCGCCGTCGCGCGGGCTGCACGTCGCGCCGACGCTCGGCGTCGAGACGCGCTTTCCGCTCGGCCTGTTCCGCGTCTGGTCGGTCTGGCGGCCGGCCGCGCAGTGGCTCGTCTACCCGGCGCCCGAGCGCCCGCCGGCGGCACTGCCGGCGGCGCGTGCGGCGCCCGGCGGGCCGACGCAGGCGCGCGCCAGCGACGGCGGCGAGGTCGAGGGCGTGCGCGCCTACCGCCGCGGCGACCCGTTGAAACTGATCGCGTGGAAGAAGGCGGCGAAGGCGCTCGACACCGGCGGCGATCTGGTCAGCCGCGACACCAGCGCGTCGGCGCACCAGGAGCTGTGGCTCGACTGGCAGGCCTGCGGCACGCTCGCGCCCGAAGAGCGCCTCTCGCGCCTGACCGCGTGGGTGCTCGCCGCGCACCGCGCCGGCGCCGACTACGGGCTGCGCCTGCCCGGTGCCGAACTCGCGCCGGGCGACGGCGACGCGCAGCGCCGCGCCTGCCTCGAGGCACTCGCGCTGTGGCATTGATCGGAACCCTGTCTTCGCAGGCGCGCATCTCGCGCATCTGGCCGCGCTGGAGCCGCCTGCCGCGCGACGCGCGCGACACGCTGTTCCTGCTCGCGGTGATCGGCTGGACGGTGCTGCCGCACGTCTCGCACCTGCCGTTGTGGTGCTCACTGCTGACGCTCGTGGTGCTGCTGTGGCGCGCGCGCCTGGCGCTGGCGAGCGCGCCGTTGCCGGGGCGCTGGGCGGTCGTCGTCGTGCTGCTGGTGGCGGCCGCGCTCACCTGGTGGTCGTACCGCACGCTGCTCGGCAAGGAGGCCGGCGTGACGATGGCGGTCGTGCTGATGGCGCTGAAGACGCTCGAGCTGCGCGCGCGGCGCGATGCGTTCGTGGTGTTCTTCCTCGGCTTCTTCCTGATCCTCACGCACTTCCTGTATTCGCAGTCGCTCGCGGTCGCGGCCGCGATGCTGGTCTCGGTGTGGGGGCTGCTGACGGCGCTCGTGCTCGCGCACATGCCGGTCGGCCAGCCGAGCCTGCGCCAGGCGGCGCGGCTGTCGGCGCGCACCGCGCTGTTCGGCGCGCCGATCATGGCGCTGCTGTTCGTGCTGTTCCCGCGCATCGGCCCGCTGTGGGGCGTGCCGCAGGACGGCCAGGGCACGACCGGTCTGTCGAACACGATGCGCATGGGCTCGGTCGCCGAGGTGGCGCAGGACGACAGCGTCGCGCTGCGCGTGCGCTTCGACGGAGCGCCGCCGCCGCCGGGCGCGCTCTACTTCCGCGGGCCGGTGCTGTCGCAGTTCGACGGCACCGAGTGGCGCGCCGCGCAGCCCACGTTCGGCCCGGCCGCGCCGTTGCGCCGCAACCTGCGCCCGAGCGGCGTGCCGCTGCGCTACGAGATGACGGTCGAGCCGTCGAAGCTCACGTCGCTGCCGGTGCTCGACGCCTCGGTCGATGCGCCCAAGCTCGAGGGCTACCGCGTCGTCGGCACGCCCGATCTGCAGTGGCGCACCGACCGGCCGCTGTTCGAGCGCGTGCGCTTCGAGGCGGTCGCGTACACCGAGTTCAAGCACGGCCCGCTCAAGCGAGAGCTCGCGCTGCAGGACGATCTCGTGCTGCCGCCCGGCTTCAACCCACGCACGCTCGAGTGGGCCGCCGAGATGCGGCGCGACCCGCGCTACGCGACCGCCGAGCCGCAGCTGCTGGCGCAGGCGCTGTTCGCGCACATCCGCACGGCCGGCTTCAGCTACACGCTCGCACCCGGCGAGTACGGCAAGAACGCGGTCGACGAGTTCTGGCTCGACCGGCGCGAGGGCTTCTGCGAGCACTTCGCGGCCGCGTTCGTCGTCGTGATGCGTGCGCTCGACGTGCCGGCGCGCGTCGTCACCGGCTACCAGGGCGTCGACCCGTTCGCGATCGACGGCTTCTACATCGTGCGCCAGAGCGCGGCGCACGCCTGGGCCGAATACTGGGTCGCCGGCATCGGCTGGGTGCGCGCCGACCCGACCGCGGCGGTCGCGCCCGAGCGCATCAACCGCGGCGCGCGGCTGATCGCGCCGCGCGGCGTCGTGGCCGGCGCGATCGCCACCGTCAGCCCGCAGCTGATGGATCAGCTGCGCAACGGCTGGGAGGCGATCAACAACCGCTGGAACCAGTGGGTGCTGAGCTACTCGCGCGGCCAGCAGCTCGATCTGCTGAAGGACATCGGCTTCAGCTCGCCGAGCTGGGAAGACCTGGCGCTGCTGCTGATCGGCGCGCTCAGCACGCTCGCGCTCGCCGGCGCGGTGTGGGCGTGGTGGGACCGGCACCGCATCGACCCGTGGACGCGCCAGATGGAGCGGCTGCGCGCCGCGCTGCGCAGCACCGGCGTGAACGTCGCCGCGCACGAGCCGCCGCGCGCGCTCGCGCAGCGCGTGCGCACGCGCTTCGGTGCGCG
>DATMIN010000265.1:0-5713 GCA_035554275.1 Burkholderiaceae bacterium | reverse complement strand
GCGGCGAAGCGCCACAGCGGCCACAGCGCGGCGAGCGGCAGCGCCATGCCGAGCGTCAGCAGCCCGGTCGCGACCAGGCCGGCGCGCACCAGCCACGGCGCGTCGATCGGCGGCAGGCGCGGCGCGCGCGCCCAGATGCGCGGCTGGAACATGCACAGCAGTGCGCCGACGAGGTAACCGAGGTAGTTGGCGGTGGCGAGCCAGCTCGCGCCGTGGAGATCCACGACGCCGTCGTGCAGCATCATCGGCAGCAGCGGCGTGAACGCGAAGCGGCCGATGCCCATCGCGACCGCGAGCGCCACCGCGCCGGCGAGTGCCACGGCGTGCGGATTCTCGCGCGGGCTCGCCGGGGCCGGGCTGCCCGTCACTTCGCGGGCGGCGCGATCGGCTTGATGTCGCCGCAGTCGGCCGACAGCCACTGGCCGCTCATCTCCATCGCCATCTGCTGCGGCTGGCCGCCCATCTGCGTGACGACGTTCGAGCGGCCGCTGTAGGCCTTGTCGCTGGTGAACGTCATCTCGCCGTCGCCCTTCACCGGCTGCGGCCTGCTGCACTCGAACCTGAACTTCATCGTGTTGCCGCTGCGGGTCACGTCTTGACGCGTGCAGTCGGCGCTGTTCAGGTGCGGCTCGGCGGGTTTGGCGGCCTGCTCCTTCGAGAGGCAGTATTTCGCCGAGGTGCCCTGCGCGCCGATCTTCACGCCGCGGCTGGCCATCATCGCCTCCATCTGCGCGCGCTGCTCGGGCGGCAGCGCGGCGAGCTGCTTCTGCATCTGCGCCATCGCCGCTTCCATCTTGCCGTCGTCGGACTTGATCGTGAAGCGGTGCTCCCACAGGCCGGGCGCCTGGGTCTGCGCGTGCGCGAGCGGCGCGGCGGTGACGAACGCGACGGCGAGGGCGGAAACGGTCAGCGCGGGCATGGCCTTCATCGGGGCTCCTGGTCGGGCGAGGGCGGCGGCGGCGCGAGTTTACGGCGCACGCCGCGCCCGCCGCACAGGCGGCTCATGGCAGATCGACGATCTCGACCCAGTTCGGGTTCCGGCCGACCGAGAAGTGCTGCGCCGGGCCGAGCCCGCCGCTCGCCGGATCGATCGCGTGCACGCCGAGCGCGTTCGCGTCCTGGCCGGCGGCGATCAGCCAGCGGCCCGACGGGTCGATCGCGAAGCCGCGCGGGGTCTTCTCGGTCGGCGTCTGGCCGATGGTCTTGAGCTGGCCGCTCACGGCATCGACCTCGAACACGGTGAGCGTGCTCGAGCTGCGCTCCGACGCGTAGAGATGCCGGCCGTTTGGTGCGAGGTGCAGGTCGGCGGCCCACGGTTTGCCGGCGAAGCCGGGTGGCAGCGCGCTCGTGCGCTGCACTTCGCGCAGCGCACCGCGCGCGGCGTCGACGTCGTAAACGTAGAGCGACGCGTCGAGCTCGCACAGCAGGTACAGATGGCGCTGCGCGGCGTCCCAGACGAAGTGGCGCGGGCCGGACTTCGGCGCAGTCGCCGTCACTGCCGGCTCGTTCGCGGTGAGCCGCCCGGTCGCGACATCGAAGCGCCACGCCGCGAGCTGATCGCCGCCGAGGCTGGTGGCGAAGACGAAGCGATTCGCGGCATCGGCGTGGATCGCGTGCGCGTTCGGCGCGGTCGGGATCAGCTGCTGCACCGCGCCGACCACGCCCTTGTCGTCGATCGCGTTGACCGTGATCTTGTGGCCGCCGTACGAGGCCGCGAACAGCCAGCGGCCGCTGCGGTCGACATCGATGTTTGCCATGCTGTCGGCCAGCGCCGCTTCGCCGAGCTTCCTCAAGCGCCCGCTGGCCGCGTCGATCGCGAAGCTGACCACGCGGTACGGCTGCGAGCGCAGCGCGGCGTACAGCACGCGCTTGTCGGGGCTCGGCGCCAGCGGCATCACGGTGCCGCCGACGGGCACGGTTTCGATCGCGGCCAGCGCGCCGGTCGCACGGTCGAGCGAGAGCACCGAGATCTCCTGGCTGTCGGCATTCGCGACGTAGACGATGGTGGCGGCGCGCGCCGCGATCGAGGTGCTCATCAGCGCGAGTATCCAGAGGATGCGGCGCAAGCGCATCGCAACGGCCCCGGTCAAAGCACCGGGTGCCCGGTGATCAGCGTCGGCAGCCAGGTCGAGAATGCCGGCACGTAGGTCACGAGCGTGATCGCGACGAAGATCGCGAGGTAGTACGGCCACGCGGTCTTGGTCGCCTCGCCGATCGAGATGTTGCCGATCGCGCAGCCGACGAACTGCACCGTGCCGACCGGCGGGTGCACGAGACCGAGCGCGCAATTGAGCAGCAGCATCATCCCGAACTGCACCGGGCCCACGCCCATCTGGATCGCCAGCGGCAGGAACAGCGGCGTCGTGATCAGGATGTGCGCCGCCATGTCGAGAAAGATGCCGAGAACGATCTGGATGATGTTGATGTAGAGCAGCATGATCCACGGCGTGGTGGTCGCGGTCAGCAGCGCCGCCTCGATCGCATCGGGGATCTCGAGGTAGGCCATCTGGTAGCGCAGCATGTTCGAGACGCCGATCAGCAGCAGGATCACGCCGGTCGTCTTCGACGCGCGCGCCAGCGACTTCATCAGGTTGGTGCGCGTCATCGTGCGGTAGACGATCACCGTGAGGATCAGCGAGTAGGTCACCGCGATCGCCGCGGCCTCGGTCGCGGTGGTGATGCCCTGCATCACGCACACCAGGATGATCGCGATCACGCCCAGGCCCGGCAGCGACGCGATGAAGGCACGCAGCACCGCGGCCCAGCCCGGAAAGCGCTGCACCATCGACCTACCGTCGACGCTCTTCGGGTAGCCGTACTTCACCGCCTGCCAGTACGCGGTGACGAGCATGCACACCATGATCCAGAACACCGGCACGAGCCCGGCGAACATCAGGTCGCCGATCGACACGCCCTTGATCGTGTGGCCGTCGATCATGCCGGTCGCGGCCTGCGCGGCGAACGCGTAGATGATCATGTTGTGCGAGGTCGGCATCAGCGCGCCCGACAGCGACGCGTGCGTCGTCACGTTGACCGCATACGCCGCGCTGTAGCCCTCGCGCTTCATGATCGGGATCATCACGCCGCCCATCGCCGAGGTATCGGCCACCGGCGAGCCCGAGACGCCGCCGAACAGCGTCGACGCGACCACGTTCGCCAGGCCCAGCCCGCCCTTCCAGTGGCCGACCAGGCTGCGCGCGAAATCGACGATCTTGTCGGCGATGCCGCCGTGCAGCATCAACTCGCCCGAGAAGATGAAGAACGGGATCGCGAGGAACGAGAACACGTTCATGCCCGAGACCATCATCTGGATCGCGGTCTCGAACGGCAGGCCCTCGACCGCGAACGTCGCCAGGCACGCCAGGCCGATCGCGAACGCGACCGGCACGCCGAGCAGCAGCAGCGCGACGAAGCCGACGCACAGGACGGTCAGTGCCATGAGCGGAGCACCTCGGTACGGGTGAAGCGCGCGATCAGGTGCTCGAACGAGAACAGCGCGATCAGCACGCCGCCGGCGAACACCGGCGCGTAGCGCCACGCCTCCGACAGCCCGAGCGTGGGAATCGTGCTGCCGTGGGTCGACAGCGCCATCTCGGCGCTGCCGGCGAGCAGCGCGATGCCGAACACGATGCCCAGCGCGTTCGCCGCCACCGCGCACCAGAACTGCATCCGCGCCGAGAGCAGCGCGACCAGCGAGTCGAGCCCGATGTGGCCGGCGTCACGCACGCCGGCGGCGGCGCCGAACATCGTGACCGAGATCACCAGCAGCAGCGCGACCTGCTCGACGTACGGCGGCGCGGCGTTGAACACGTAGCGCTGGATCACGCCATAGACGACGACGATCAGCAGCCCCGCGAGCGCGAGGCACGCGAGGTACATCGCCCAGCGCGACAGCCGGGCATTGACGGCGCCGAACGCGCTCATCGGGGGCCTCGGGTTCGCATCCGCGCGGTCACTTGGCGCTGACGATCTCCTGCACCAGCGCCTTCAGCTCGGGCGTGGTCGCGAACTTGTCCCACACCGGCTTCTCGGCCTCGACGAACGCCTTGCGGTCGATCTCGGCCGCGGGCACGACCTTCGCGCCGCCCTTGATCACCGCCGCCTTCGCGTCGCGCTCCTTCGGCTCCCAGAGCTTGACGTAGAACGGCACCGAGTCGCGCGCGGCCTTGCGGATCGCGGCCTGCTCGTCCTTCGTCAGCGTGTCCCACACCTTCTTCGAGAACACCAGCACCTCGGGCGTCATCACATGCATCGTTTCCGAGTACACCGGCGCCGATTCGTAGTGCTTGGCTTCGTCGTACGACGGGTAGTTGTTCTCGGCCGCGTCGAGCAGCCCGGTCTTCAGGCCGGTGTAGACCTCGGCGAACGGCATCGGCGTCGGCGACGCGCCCATCGCGCTGACCAGGCCGACCATCAGATCGCTCGGCTGCACGCGGATCTTCAGGCCCTTCATGTCGGCGAGGTTCTTGATCGGCTTCTTCGCGTAGACCGAGCGCGCGCCGCTTTCGTACAGCGCGAGGCCGATGAAGCCGGCCTTGTCGAACGCGGCGAGGACCTTGTCGCCCTGCGGGCCGTACATCGTCTTGCGGAAGTGCTCGATGTCGCGGAACAGGAACGGCAGCGACGGGATCACCGACTCCGGCACGATGCCGTGGAACGAGGCGGAACTCACCCGCACCATGTCGAGCGCGCCGATCTTCACCTGCTCGACCGTGTCCTTCTCGGAGCCGAGCGCGCTGTCGCCGAAGATCTTGATCGTGTCCTTGCCGCCGGTGGCCTTCGACAGGTCCTCGCTCATGTGCATCACGGCCTGGTTGGTCGGGAAGTCCTTCGAGTGAACCTCGGCCGAGCGGAAGGTGCGCGCGCCGGCGGCCGACGTGGCGGCGGCGAGCGCGACGAGCAGCGCGGCATGAAGCAGGGTGCGCGAGGCGGAACGGGTCATGGAAGTCTCCGGATTGAAATGCATAGTGCTCACTCGAACGGGCCCTGTTTGACGAAGCCGCCGCCCTGCAAGCGCACGGCCGGATCGGTGAGGTCGAGCACCGGCTGGCGGGCCTCGCGGTCGGCGCGGAACGGCTCCGAGCTGTCGCGCGGGCGGTAGCCGAGGTGGCGCGCCGGCGTGTTGTCCCACCACGTCGTGGTGTTGTCGGAGACGCCGTAGACGACGCTGTGGCCGACGACCGGCGCGCTCAGGCTCGCAACGACGAGGCGCTCAAGGTCGTCGTAGCTGAGCCAGGTGGCGAGCATGCGGCGATCCTTCGGCTCGGGGAAGGACGAGCCGATGCGCAGGCTCACGGTCTCGAGGCCGTAGCGGTCGAAGTAGAACTGGGCGAGGTTCTCGCCGAACGCCTTGCTCAGGCCGTAATGGCCGTCGGGGCGCATCGGCGCGTCGGCGTCGATCACCGCGTCCTGGCGATAGAAGCCGGTCACGTGGTTGGAACTGGCGAACACGATGCGCTTGACGCCATGCACTCGCGCCGCCTCGTAGAGGTGGTAGGCACCGAGGATGTTGGCCTGCAGGATCGGCTCGAACGGACCTTCGACCGAGATGCCGCCCAGGTGCACGACCGCGTCGACCCCCTCGAGCAGCGCATGCACGGCCGTCGCGTTCTGGAGCGCGGCCGGCTGCAACTCCTCGCCGGCGGCGGCCGAGCCGAGATCGGCAATGTCGGAAACGCGCAGCAGCGTGCACCACGGCTTCAGCCGCGGGCGC